>JAPWVC010000018.1 GCA_028275195.1 Candidatus Acetothermia bacterium | reverse complement strand
ATAACCCCTGAAAGGCGTTGACAAGAACGCGAGTAAGGCCCCACGAGTAGCCATCTCGTGGGGCCTCTGCTTTCATACTGACCGAGGCTCGGCTCGCACTTGCCTTGGGGGGAGCAGAGGGCAGTAAACTCAAGTGAAGAGGGGCGAGCAGCCCTCTTGATCTGGGGGTGAGAGGTTAGGGTTTGATCGAGATGCTTGCTCGCCCCTCAACTGATGATATACAACCCTGGCGGCGGGAAACTGTGATGGGGATTACTTTAGGCCCTCAGGGTGTCAAACAGGCTAATGCTAGCGCCGGCTGGTGGGTGGTGCAGGACTCGAACCTGCGGCCTTCTGCACGTCAAGCAGACGCTCTCCCAACTGAGCTAACCACCCTCTTATTCGGTGGAGGCGGCGGCCGGACTCGAACCGGCGTATGAGGGTTTTGCAGACCCTTGCCTTACCTCTTGGCTACGCCGCCCCTTAAATTCTAGCGGGAGCGACCGGGGTTGTCAACACCACTTGAAAAGGGGGGCGAGCTCGTCTATGATCGGTCCCAGAGGTGATTAAAGATGAGAAAGATCCTCCTGCTCTTCCCCCTGGCGTTGCTCCTCCTCGGGCTGGGGACGATCTCTCAAGGCCAAGGCGGAGCAGAAGAGGCGGTCCAGTTGACAATCTATAGTGGCGATCTGGCCATGGTGCGCGAGCAAAGGGCGGTCAAGCTCGAGCCGGGCGAGTCTCTCTTGAGCCTCCAAGACCTCCCGGAGGGGCTCATCCCCGACTCGGTCTACCTTGAGGGCGAGGGGCTCGTGGTCCTGGAGCAGGAGTTCGTCTATGAGCCATTGAGCGAGGCGGCCCTCCTTGAGCAATTCATCGGCGCGGAGATCGAGGTCCGCGAGGATGAGCGGGTCTACCGCGGGAAGCTCCTGGCCGCGGACGCTGGAGGCGAGGTCATCCTCCAAGAGAGGACGGGGGAGGTCCAGATCATCAAGGTTCCCACGGGTTTTACCCTCCCCGGCCTCCCGGTGCTGACCACCGAGCCGACGCTGGTCTGGCGGGTCTCGACTGAGCTGGAGGGCGAGCAACACATCCGGCTGAACTACCTCACCCGGGGCCTGAGTTGGTCCGCGGGTTACACTGCTCAGTTCGGGGAAGACGAGCTGGCCTTGAAGAGCTTCGTCAGCGTCACGAATCGCTCCGGGCTGGGCTACCGGAATGCCCAGCTCCGGCTCGTCGCTGGCCAGCCTCACCGGGTCACGGCCCCGCGGGAGTTAGGCTATGCGAAGGCGCTAGAGGCTATGCCCGCGGCCCCGGAGTTCATGGAAGAGGCGGCCTTTGAATATCACCTTTACACCCTTGACCGCCCGGCCACGCTCGAGGATGGCCAGACCAAGCAGTTCGCCTTCATCTCCGCCCCGCATGTGAAGGCCGAGTGGCGCTATACCTATGAGGGCCAATACCGCGATGGGGTCTGGACTGAGGTCGAGTTCACCAACTCTAAGGAGAGCGGCCTGGGGAAGCCCCTCCCCGCCGGGACAGTCCGATTCTACCAGGAGGGCCTCTTCCTCGGGGAGGACATGATCCCCCATACCCCGGTGGACGAGAAGGTGACACTCACGGTCGGGCGGGCCTTCGACCTGGTGGCCGAGCGGGTGCTCGTCGAGCAGCGGCGGGTCGCCGAGGGGAAATACCGCGACTCGGTCCGGATCACACTGAAGAACCACAAGGATAAAGATGTGATGATCGAGGTGATCGAGCACTTAAGGGGCGACTGGGCGGTCCTCCAGGCGAGCGCGGAGTATCGGAAGGTTGAGGCCGGGACGATCGCGTTCACCGTCCCGGTCGAGGCCGGAGGCGAGGCCCAAGTGACCTATACCGTGGAATACCAGCTCTAGTCCAGCGATGCCGGAGAAGGTCGAGGGGTTGGAGGCCTATCGCGAGCGGTATCGGGAGGCGATCGAGCGGGTCCTCCCCGAGCTCCCGGTCCGGAACGGGGCGATCTCGATCACCTCCATCTGGGTCGAGACCTCCCTCCCGCGCGACTTGATCATCGAGATCGTCAAGGAGGGGCGGCTCCGGCTCCCGCCGAATGTGGAGAGGATCGTCATCGAGGAATGAGAGCGGTCAAGCCGATCCAGTTCGGGACCGACGGCTGGCGCGGGGTGATCGCGGAGGACTTCACCTTCGAGAATGTCGGGAGGGTGGCCCAGGCCCTGGCTGACTTCTTAAGGTCGCCCCAGCGGCGGGATCTGGAGATCTACCGCGACTGGGGGGTGGAGTATCGCCCGGCAGAGAAGGGGGTCCTCATCGGCTATGACACCCGCTTCCTCTCGAGGGAGTTCGCCACCTTCTTCGCCAGGGTGATCCGCTCGAACGAGATCCCCGCCTACATCACCCCGGAGCCGGTCCCATCCCCCGCCCTGGCCTGGGGAGTGATCCAGGAGCAAGTGGCCTGCGGAGTGATGATCACCTCCTCGCATAACCCTTATTACTACAATGGGATCAAGCTCAAGCCGGAGTTCGGCGGCCCGGCCCCGCCGCAATACACCAAGCTGGTCGAGCACTTCCTCTCTTACAGGTTCAAGCTCGAGGCCGAGGAAGAGGACCTCCAGGAGCTCGACCTCCGGGCGGGCTACCTCAAGCGGCTCAAGGAGTTGATCGACCTTGAGCTCCTTCGGGAGGCCCCCTTGAAGGTCGTGGTCGACGCCATGTATGGCTCAGCGCGGGGTTATCTCCCGGCGATCCTGAAGGAGCTGGGGATCGAGCACCTCGCGATCCGGGCTGGAGATGACCCCTACTTCGGAGGGAAGAGCCCCGAGCCGATCATGCGAAACCTCGTCCCGCTGAGGGCGGTGATCGCGAGCGAGGCCCGCCTCCGCGGGCCCGCCCCGTCGGGGAAGTTCCTCCTCGGCGTCGTCACCGACGGGGACGGTGACCGCGTCGCGGGGATGGACGAGCAGGGCGGCCTAATAGATGCCCACCGCGCCTTCGCCTTGATCTTCCGCCACCTCTTGGCCAAGGGGCTGCGGGGGAAGGCGGTGAAATCGATCTCCCTCACGGACATGGCCGACCGGATCGCCGAGCGGAACGGGATCGAGCTCGAGCAGACCCCCGTGGGGTTCAAGTTCATCGGGGAGAAGATGGTCCGCGAGGATGTCCTGATCGGCGGGGAAGAGAGCGGTGGGATCGGGATCAAGGGCCATATCCCTGAGCGGGATGGGCTCCTCAGCGCGCTCTTGCTCCTGGAGGTCGTGGCCCTTGCTCGGAAGCCGATGAGCGCGATCATAAAGGAGATGATGGAGGAGATCGGCTACCACTACTATGACCGGAGGGACCTCCACCTCGAGGGGAGGGAGCTGGTCGAGCGGCTCCGGCGGGAGCCGCCGGACCAGTTCGCCGGGAGGAAGGTGGTGGCGGTCGAGACCCTTGATGGGGTAAAATTACGCTTTACTGGCGGCTGGCTCCTCTTCCGGGCCTCGGGGACCGAGCCGCTCCTCCGGCTCTACTGCGAGATGGGGCGGCCCGAGGAGGTCCGGGAGGTCCTGGCCGAGGCCGAGGACTACGCGCGAGGTGAGCGGAAACTATGGTAGAGCGATACGACTTCAAGGAGATCGAGAGGAAGTGGCGCTCCTTCTGGGAGGAACGGGGCTTCTTCAAGGCCGACATCAACGACTTTGAACACAAGCTCTACTACCTGAACATGTTCCCCTACCCCTCAGGGGAGATGCATGTCGGCCACGGGAGGAACTACATCATCGGGGACTGCCTCACCCGGTTCTATCTGATGAACGGCTACAATGTCCTGAACCCGATGGGCTGGGACGCCTTCGGCCTCCCGGCGGAGAACGCCGCGATCAGGCATAAGGCCCACCCGAAGAAGTGGACCTACGCGGCCATCGCCCGCTACAAGGAGCAGTTCCGGGACATGGGGGTCCAATTCGATTGGGAGAGGGAGATCACGACCTGCGAGCCGGAATACTATAAATGGACCCAGTGGCTCTTCCTGAAGCTATATGAGCGCGGGCTGGCCTACCGTGCCGCGGCCTTGGTCAATTGGTGCCCCTCCTGCGCCACAAGCCTAGCGAACGAGCAGGTGGTCGGGGGGGCCTGCGAGCGCTGCGGGACACCGGTGACGAAGCGGAACCTCACCCAGTGGTTCTTCAAGATCACGGCCTATGCCGAGCGGCTGCTGCGGGACCTGGAATCGCTGAAGGACTGGCCGGAGCGAGTGAAGCTGATGCAACGGAACTGGATCGGGCGGAGCGAGGGGGCGGAGGTCGAGTTCCCCCTCGCCGACCGGCCGGGCTCATTGAAGGTCTTCACGACCAGGCCCGATACCTTATGGGGCGCGACCTTCATGGCCGTGGCTCCGGAGCACCCCTTGGTGGAGCGGATCCTGGAGGAGGCGCGGCCTACGAGGCGGGAGGAGCTCCAGGAGTTCGTGGAGCGGGTCTTGAGGGTGAGCGAGATCGAGCGCGGCGCGGCCGAGATAGAAAAGGAAGGTTACTTCACCGGCTGGTATGCCCTTAATCCCGTCAACGGCGAAAAGATCCCCATTTATGTGGCCAACTATGTCCTGATGGGCTACGGGACCGGGGCGATCATGGCCGTCCCGGCCCACGATGAGCGGGACTTCCAGTTCGCCCTGAAGTATGGCCTCCCGGTGATCCCGGTGATCAAGCGGCCCGACGGGCAAGCTAAGAGCCTGGTCCTGAAGGGGACCTATCGCCCCGGGCTGGGGGAGGCCCTCAAGCGGGCCGGGTTCCAGTTCGAGGAGCGCGAAGGCTCGCTCTATGTCACCCTAGCGGAGGATCGACGGAAGAGCTATGTCGAGCTGGTCCAGAAGTTCATCTCCCCCGGCTCATGGACCGAGGTGATCGGCTCGGGGTGGGAGTTCGTCTTCCCCGACAGGGTGATGAACATCGGCTCGCTCGCCGAGGAGCGGGCGGTCCTGGCCCATTGTCAGGAGCTCGAGCCCTCACTCAAAGGGAAGCGGACCGTCGCGGAGATCCTCTGGGGGGTGGAGTTCTACCGTGATCTGCTCTTCCACGCCGAATACGGGGAGATGATTAACTCCGGGGAGATGACGGGCACACCGGGCGAGGAGGCCGTGAAGCGGACGATCGCCTGGCTCGAGCGGCGCGGCCTCGGGCGGGCCGCGGTCAACTACCGTCTTCGGGACTGGCTGATCTCCCGCCAGCGCTACTGGGGCGCGCCGATCCCGATCATCTACTGCGACAAGTGCGGGATCGTCCCCGTCCCGGAGGAGGATCTCCCCGTCCTCCTCCCCGATGTCCCGACGGTGACCAAGGAGGGACTGGCGGGGATCCCCGAGTTCGTCAAGACCACCTGCCCGAAGTGCAAGGGCCCGGCCCGGCGGGAGACCGACACCATGGACACCTTCGTCGACTCGAGCTGGTATTACCTCCGCTACATCTCGCCCCACGATGCTGAGAGGCCGTTCGATTCGAGGCTGGTGAACAAGTGGCTCCCCGTAGACCAGTATGTCGGTGGCGTGGAGCACGCGATCCTCCACCTGATGTATTCGCGGTTCATCACCAAGGCCCTCAAGGACATGGGCTACCTCGATTTCGATGAGCCCTTCGCCAGGCTCTTCACCCAGGGGATGGTCTGCCTCGGCGGCCAGGCGATGTCCAAGTCGAAGGGGAACATCGTCTCGATCTCCGAGGTCGTCGAGGAATACGGGGCCGATACCCAGAGGGTCTACACCCTCTTCATGGGCCCGCCGGATAAGGACATCGAGTGGAGCCCCACTGACATCGCCGGCTCCTCTAGGTTCCTCAAGAGGGTCTGGCAACTGGTGAATGAGCACCTAGAGGTGGTCCGCGATGCCGATCGGCCCTTCAATCCCGCCGAGCTGGAGGGCCCCGACCGGGCGCTCTGGCGCGAGCTGAACCGGGCCATCAAGGTCGTGACCGAGGACATCCGCTCATTCCACTTCAATACCGCCGTGAGCGCGCTGATGGAGCTGGTCAACGCCCTCTACGACTATACCGCTGAGGCGAGGGCGATCAACGCCCCTCTCCTCAAGAGGGCCCTCGAGGACCTGGTCCTTATCCTCTCGCCCTTTGCTCCCTTCATCTGCGAGGAGCTTTGGGAGCGGCTGGGCCACCGCGAGGCGGTCCTGGAGAACCGCTGGCCGAGCTACGATGAGCGAGCCCTCATCGTTGAAGAGCGGGAGATCGTCGTCCAAGTCAATGGGAAGGTCCGGGGTCGGCTGACCGTCCCGGTGGAGCTGGCCGCTGACCAGGAGGAGCTGAAGCGGCGGGCCCTCGAGCTCGAGGCGATCAAGCGCCAGCTCGATGCCCGGAAGATCGAGCGGGTGATCGTGGTCCCCGGGAAGCTGATCAACCTGGTAGTGAGGTAGGTGAGCGGGGCTCGAGCTGGCCCCTCAAGCGGCTAGCTTCATCTTCATCCAGCCGCTGGTGTTGTGGAAGTCGGCCACCGCGCTTCCAGGGGGGACAAGCTCGTCCAGCGCAGCGGCGGTCGCCTCATCCAGCTTCAGGTCTAAAGCCCCGAGGGCCACTTCCAGGTGCCCCTCAGTTCGAGGGCCGATGATCGGGGCCGTCACCCCCGGCTGCTCCTTGAGCCAGAGGAGCGCTAATTGAGCCGGCTTGTAGCCGTGGGCCTTGGCCAGCTCGACAAATCTTCTGGCGGTCGCGACCGCTCGCGCGGTCACCCGCTCCGCGTAGATCCGTGCGCCGGGGCGGGCGGCCCGCGAGTCCGGCGGGAACGCGTCGGCCCGCTCATACCGCCCGGCGAGGAGGCCCATCGCCAGCGGGGACCAGGGGAGGATCGCCAGGTTGTAGCGTCTCGCGAGAGGGATGAGTTCATTCTCGACTCGCCGATCTAGCAGGTTATATGGCGGCTGCTCCGAGACATACTTGGCCCAACCATAGCGCTCGCTGAGGGCCAGTCCCTCCATCACCATCCAGGCGGGGAAGGTCGAACTCCCGATGTAGCGGACCTTCCCCTGGCGGACCAGGTCGTCCAAGGCCCGGAGGGTCTCGTCTTGGGGGAGGTCGAAGGCCGGGCGGTGGAGCTGGTAGAGGTCGATCCAGTCAGTTTGTAAGCGGCGGAGCGAGTCCTCGACCGCCATCATGATGTGGCGGCGGGAGTTCCCCCGGTCATTGGGATCGTCCGATTGGGGGAAGTGGACCTTGGTGGCCAAGATCACCCGCTGGCGCCGGCCCCGAGCGAGGGCCTTCCCGACGATCCGCTCGCTCTCCCCGTTGCCATAGACATTGGCGGTATCGATGAAGTTGATCCCGGCGTCCAGGGCTCTATGGATGATCCGGACCGCCTCAGGCTCGGGGGTCGCGCTCCCGAAGTTCATCGTCCCCAGACAGAGGGCGGAGACCTGCACCCCGGTCCGCCCGAGGAGGCGGTATTCCATGGTCGGCTGGCCTCAATCCCCCGGACAGGCGAACTTAAAGACCTGCCTCGCGGGGGCGATCAGTCGCCGTGAGAGCTCCTCATAGACCTCGAGGAGGTCGGCAGCCGTGGGGGCGAGGTAGAACCGCCCGCCGGTCGAGCCGGCCATATCCTGGAGCTTCAGGCTCGAGGGGTCCTTCCCCAGCCCGATGGCGTAGATCCTGATCCCCTTTGCGCCCGCGAGGGCCACGGGTGAGCCCTTCTCCCCGGAGAAGAGGTAGGCCCCATCCCCGTCGGTGAGGAAGATGATCACCTTCTGGGCCTCCTCCCGGCCGCGCTGGAGGAGCTCCTCGATCGCCGCAGTCAGGCCGGCGTTCAGGTTGGTGGCCCCATCGGCATCGATCCGGCCCAGCCGCTCTGCCACGAGGGCCAGGTCGCTCGTCAGCGGCTGGACGAAGTCGATATCGTTGTCCCAACTGACGATCCCCACCCGGTCATGGACCGGATCGAGCCCTGCGACCAGCCTCCTTGCTGTGGTGATCCGGAGCCCGCCGGGGTCGTTCACTCTCATGCTCCCGGAGCTATCGATCGCCAGGATCAGGTCGACCGGGAGCCGCTCGACCTCCTCCGGGCGCTCCTCGAGGATGAGCGTCATCCCGCTGAGGCACTCCCAGATCTTAGCGTTCTGGGCCTCGAGCCCCTCGAGCCTGGCTTCCAAGGCCCGGATGGCCGCCTCGACCACCGCCAGGCCGTGGGCTGGGTCGTGCAATTCGGCCTCGATCAGGCTCAGCCGTTGCTCGAGCGGCCCGAGGTCGACCAGCTCGAGGCTCTCGAGCTGAGAATGATAGCCCTCCAGGTCCGCGAGGAGGGAGACGAGCTGCTCCTCCAGCTTGGTGATCGAGGCGGAAGAGCCGTCGAGCTTCACCCTCAGCTCGCCGATCGCCCCCTCGCTCCGCTCGACCCGCCCGGAGAGCTTTTCCACGGTCTCCTTGAGGGAGGTGAGGGAGTTGTAGAGCCGCCGGAACTCCACCAACTGGGAGTCAGCGAGCTTCCCCAGATCGCCCCGCGAGGGGCTGAGCACGGCCTTGTAGAGGATGAATAGCAACACCACCCCGAGCAGCGCGGCCAACGCCAGGAAGATCCGATTCTTGCCCATCTCTCTTTCTGCCTCCTTGGGCTCTTATCCTAGCACATCGCCCGAGAGGGGACAAAGCCCCCATCCTTCCCACGCCAAGGTGACGGACTTCTTCCGGTCGAGCTGCCCCGGTCCTCCGCCTGGGGCGAACCGAACGGTAGATTCTCCCCTGGGTAGGTGAGACCATGCGCCAGGGGTTAGTCAAGTGGGGGCTGTTGATCTTGCTCGCGCTCATGGCGATCGCCACTCCTGCGGGGTTGAGCTCCCTCAGCCTCAGCCTTAGCAGCCCGGCCTGGGACCTCGACCTCGGGGTCGGGGGCAGGGTTGAGGAGAATGGCCGCTACCCTGCCATTATGCCCGCGGCAGTGGCAGAGCCGAGCTCGGGCCTGCCAGGGCCAGCGGAGAGGCCTAGGACAAGCGAGGCCGAGGCTGAGGCCGAACCGATGCCGCATGGGCGTGAGCCTCGGGCAGATGGGGACAGGGAGGCAGCCACTCTCTTGACGGGCGAGCTTGGGCTCGAGCCCGCGGGTGTGGGTCTGGCCCTCGGGCAGCCGGAGAAGCCCTTCTATGTGCCAGGGAAGATCGTGACCCTCAAGCCCGATCCCGATGCTTCCTTCGAGGTCGCGGCAAACGGGAGCCTCAAGTTCACGGCGATCCTGGTCAACCAAGGCAAGGAGGGCCTGAGGCTCACAGGAGAATTGATCGTGATCAAGGGGGATGGGACCATGGAGACCCTCCTGGCCCCCCGTGCGCTCCGCCTGAAGGCCGGCCAGCGCCTCCAGCTACCCGTAGAATTGGCCGTCCAGGCCTGGGGCCTCCCCCCTGGGGAGGTCGAGTTCCTGGCGATCCTCCGGGACCTGCAGGGCGCGATCGTCGATAAGGCCTCCATCAGCTTTAGGATCACCCTGCCCTTGGAGCACCAGGACTAAGCTAAGCCAGGTGCTCGAGCAGGATCTTCAGCCCGATCCCGATCAAGATGAGCCCCCCGAGGGCCTCGGCCTCCCGCTCGAAGAGCCGGCCGAGCCTGTGGCCGAGGAAGACCCCTAAGAAGGCTAAGAGGAAGGTCACGGCCCCGATCACGATCGCCGGGGTGAGGATGGAAGCCCGGAGGAAGGCGAAGCTGAGCCCGACGGCCAAGGCATCGATGCTCGTGGCGATCGAGAGCCCCAGCAAGGTAGGGAGGTTCAGGGGATCCGCCGCCCGGCGCGGAGTGGCCCGGATCGCCCCGTAGATCATCCTGCAGCCGATGAAACCCAGCAGCCCGAAGGCCACCCAGTGGTCAAGGCCCGAGATCAGCTCCTCGAGGCCGAGCCCGGCCAGCCAGCCGAGAAGGGGCATGAGGGCCTGAAACCCCCCGAAGAAGAGGGCGATCTTCAGGGCCTTCCTGGCCCGGAGCGGCTCGAGCGCTAGCCCGCTCGCCACGGCCACAGTGAAGGCGTCCATCGCTAACCCAAGGGCGATGAATAAAATGACGGGCATCCCCATCTATCTCCCCGACCTCCCTTCTCGATCGCGCGGGCTCGAATCCGCCGGGCTGACTGGCCGCTCGCTCGATTGATCTTACCCTCCCCCGCGAGGCGGACGCAACTCCGGCCTTGCTTGGCCTCTGGGCGAACTATAATCTTTGCTTGAGGGAGGGAATGCGCCGTCCGCTGCTCATCTCGGCCTTGGCCTTCATTGCCGGGATCATCTTGGGGCGGTATTGGCCTTCAGAGATTCCCCTTCTCTTCGGCCTGGCCGCGGGCCTGCTCATCTTAGCCCTCGCTCTCCATCGCCTCCTCCCGGGCGCAAGCCAGGCGGCCCTCCTTGCCGCGGTCGTCGCGGCCGGGTCGCTCCTCTATCGCGGCTCTCGGCTCCCCGCCGAGGCCCTCTACCTCCAGAGCCAGGAATGGGACTATATCCAGGGCGTGGTAGCCGACTACCCTGCCCAGGGGCCGGAGCGGACCTCGTTCGTCCTCCGACCCCGCGATGGCCCGGGGTATCTCCAGGTCTTCTACTTCCACAAGGGGGTCGGGGAGCCACTCCCAATCAGTTACGGCGATGAGCTCCGGATCTATGCTAGAGTCGAGTGGCCGAGAAAGATCGACGGCTTCGATTACCGCGAGTATCTCCTCCAGCGGGGGATTTGGGGGACCGTCGGGGTCTGGTCCAGGCGCGACATCAAGCTCGTCGCGCGAGGGCGGGGGAGCCCCATCCTCCGGTTCGGCTACTCCATCCGAGAGGGGCTCTTCCACTTCATCGACCGCTATATCCCTCGCCATCCTGGCCTGATGAAGGCCCTCCTCTTCGGCGAGCGGGGCTACCTCGAGGAGGGCCTGGAAGAGCAGTTCCGCGACGCGGGCGTGGCCCATGTCCTGGCCATCTCCGGGCTCCACCTGGGGATCGTCCTCGGCCTATTCTGGCTCATCCTGCGGGGCACGCCACGCCGGCCCTCCGCCACGGTAAGCTACGCACTCCTCATCCCTATCGTGACCTTCTATCTGCTGCTCGTCGGCTTTAGGGTGAGCCTCCTCCGGGCCGCGGTGATGTTCGCCTTCCTGGCCTTAGGAGCGGTCTTGGCCGAGCAGGGGCTGATCCTCCGGCGGTGGGTCGACCCCTACCAGAGCCTGAGCGCCGCAGCCTTAGCGATTTTGGGCTGGCAGCCCCAGGCCCTCTTCGATGTGAGCTTCCAATTGAGCTTCTCCGCCACCCTGGGGATCATCTTCTTCCTCCCCAAGCTGGAGAAGGCCAAGCCGTTCAAGTTCATCCGGCCACCCTGGCTCCGGGGGATGATCGCCATCTCGCTGGCGGCCCAGATAGGAGTGATTCCCTTCGTGGCCTGGCACTTCCATCGCCTCTACCTTTTGGTGATCCTCGCGAACCTAGCGGTGATCCCCTTGGTGACACTCGCCCTCTGGGGCGGGGTCGGGTTCATCCTCCTCGGGCAGGTAGGGCTAGGGCTGGCGGGCTACCTCGGCCTGGCCGAGGACTGGCTCCTCGAGGCCTTGGACCGGGTCACGGCCTTCCTGGCCGGGCTGAAGTTTTCCTACCTCGAGCTGAGGGGAGCGGCCTTTGGGCTTTGCCTCGGCCTCTACCTTGGCTTCCTAGCGGCGATCGTGGCCCTCGCTTATCTTAGATCTCGGCTCGGGCGGCCACCTTCTCTTGAGCAAAGGCGATGAACTCCTCCAGGGGCTTCGGCCCGAGGTCCTCCCCGGTCCGCAAGCGGAGGGCCACCTGGCCTTCGGCCTCCTCGCGGTCCCCCACGACAAGCATGTAGGGGATCTTCTGGAGCTGAGCCTGCCGGATCCGGTAGGAGAGGGTCCTTCCCCCGCCGTGGACTTCAGCCCGGAGGCCGGCCTCCCTCAAGCGGGCCACCACCCTTTCCGCATAGGCCGAGTTCTTCTCGATCACCGGGAAAACCGCGGCCTGGACCGGGGCGAGCCAGACGGGGAAGGCCCCGGCGTAATGCTCTATTAAGATCCCGAGGAAGCGCTCCAGGGAGCCGAGCAGGGCCCGGTGGATCATGTAAGGCCGGTGCTCGCGGCTGTCCTCGCCCATGAAGGTGAGGTCAAACCTCTCCGGGAGATTGAAGTCGAATTGGATGGTCGAGAGCTGCCAGCTCCTTCCGATCGCGTCCTTGACCTTGATGTCGATCTTCGGGCCGTAGAAGACGGCCTCTCCCTCCATCCTGGTGTAGGGGAAGCCTCGCTGCTCCAGGGCCCGGGCGAGGGCCCCCTCGGCCAGCTCCCAATTCTCGCTGCTCCCGGCATACTTCTCCGGGGTCGCCGGGTCGCGGACGCTCAGGCTCAGCTCATACTCTTTGAACCCGAAGGCCTCGAGCATATAGAGGCTGAAGTCCAGGACCCTTAAGATCTCGTCCTCGACCTGGTCCGGGCGGCAGAAGATGTGGGCATCATCCTGGGTGAAGCCCCGGACCCGTAGGAGGCCGTGGAGGACCCCGCTCCGCTCGTAGCGGTAGACGGTCCCCAGCTCGGCCCACCTCAGCGGGAGGTCGCGGTAGCTCCGCGGCTGGCTCTTGTAAATGAGGATGTGGAAGGGGCAGTTCATCGGCTTGAGGAAGTATTCCTGCCCTTCGATGTCGATCGGGGCATACATGTTCTCCCGGTAGAAGTCGAGATGGCCGCTCTTCTCCCAGAGCCTGGCCCGCCCGATGTGCGGGGTATAGACCAGTTCATAGCCGTTCTTGAGGTGTTCCGCCCGCCAGAAGTCCTCGATCGTCAACCGGACCCGCGCCCCCTTGGGGTGCCAGTAGATCAGCCCAGTCCCGCCTTCATCGTAGGTGTTGAACAAATCGAGCTCTCGCCCGAGCCGGCGATGGTCCCGCTTGGCCGCCTCCTCTAGCTGCTTGAGGTAGGCCTCCAGCTCCTCTTTCCGGTAGAAGGCAGTCCCATAGACCCGCTGGAGCATCTTATTCCGCTCGTCGCCGCGCCAGTAGGCCCCGGCGACCTCCAAGAGCTTGAAGTGCCTCACCTGGCCGGTCCGGAGCATGTGCGGCCCGCGGCAGAGGTCGAGGAACTCCCCGTCCTTGTAGAGCGAGACCTCCTCATCGGGGATCTCGTCGAGGAGCTCAAGCTTGTATTTCTCCCCCTTCTCGGAGAAGATCCTTCGGGCCTCATCTTTGGGGACCTCCAGCCGCTCGAAGGGGTGGTCCTCCCGGATGATCCTCTCCATCTCCTTCGCGATCTTCTCCAAGTCCTCGTGGGAGAGGCTCTCCGGGAGGTCGAAGTCGTAATAGAAGCCGTCCTCGATCGCCGGGCCGATCGCCAGCTTCGCCTCGGGAATCAGCCGCTTGACCGCCTGGGCCAGGATGTGAGAGAGGCTGTGGCGATAGATCTCCCTAGCCTCTGGGGAGTCGATCGGGACCAGCTCGACCTCCGCCCCATCAGGCACGGCTTGGTGGAGGTCGATCAGCTCGCCGTCGAGCTTCGCCCCTATGATCGATTTGGCCCGGGGCTGGAGCTCAGCCAGGATCTCCTTCAAGGGCCGGCCACCCTCGGCCTGGACCTCCCGCCCGTCGGGGAACCTGATGTTCACCATAAGGCCTCCTCATAAATGAAAAGACCTTGGACCTTCCGGTCCGAGGTCGGCATCCAGTAGCACCCTCGAAGGAGCGAGGGCGCTACTCCTCCGTCGTGCGCGTGGAAAGCGACTCCGCTAGGCTCTTCACCTCCAGCAGGAGCAGTCTCTTGGCCATCACGCAAGGAATATAACATACTCACTGCCAGTTGTCAATCCCCGCTAGGCCCCCGGCTATGACTCCGACACTGGCCGAACTCCGAAGCAGGGCGGCTGCGAGGTGCAGTGCCATCCTTCTCGTCGGCAACCTCGGGGAAGCTTCCTCCGCGGACAGGCTGGGCTAGCCGGTCGCGGAGCTTTCTGTGGCCGCCTCTTCGATATGGAACCCCAAGACCCGCCGGGTCATCAGGCCCCCGCGGATGGTCAGCTCGCGGAGCGCCTCCTCGAGCTCGGCCCGGCCCACTCGCAGTGGCTCTCCCCGATCGGCGGCGAAGAGGGCGGCCGTGCGCAACAGCTCGCGGATGAACGCCGCGCTGGCCCCTTCGGTCTTGGGAATGAGCGGCTCCCAATCAGACCGCTCGAGCGGCAGCCCCCGCGAATAGAGCTCGAACAGCCGCCGGCGGCACTCGGCATCGGGGAGCGGGAGCTCGATAGCTAAGTCGATCCGCCCCGGTCGAGAGGCCAACGCCGGCTCGAGCACATGGGGTCGGTTGGTCGTGAGGATGAATAGGATATCGGCATCCTCGGCCAGTCCATCCATCTGGTTGAGCAGCTCATAGAGGAGCGGGTTGGTGCACTCTAATGCCCTATCTTGGCCGATGAGGTCCACATCTTCGATGATGATCGTGGCCGGGGCCAGCGCCCGGGCCATTCGGCAAGTATACTCGACCAGACCCTGGCCGAGTCCGGTCACCAAGAGCACGGTCCGCCCTCTCATGGCGTTCGCTAGATACATGGCCGTGAGGGTCTTCCCTGTCCCCGGCCGACCATGGAGCAGGAGGCCGCGCTTCAGGTGGCGGCCCGCAGCGCGCAGGCGCTCGGCCTGCCGGGCGAATCCGATCGTATGCCGCTCGATCCGCTCCAGCAGCCCCTCAGGGAGGATGATCCCCTCCCGAGAGACGGGCGGGAGCTGGTGAAGCCGAACCCTCAACGAATGGAAACCGGCCTCCAAGGAGATAATTCGGCCGCGGTAGACATTGCGCTCCCGCATGCTTGTCCGGATCTCGCCGAGGAATTGCCCCGCATCCTCACGCGATCTGGCCATGACCTGCACCCACACCTTCCCTGAGCCCACAAGTGAATCGGCGACCGAGATAAGCGCGGCTAGAGCTCTGTTCCCATCCCGCAAGAGGAGCAGGCCCTTGCAGATGCAAGTTATGATTCGCCCTTCCTCAAGCTCGATATTGGCATACTGGACTGGCCCGAGCTCAGGTTGAGGGGGATAAGCTCTTAGCAGCTCGGTGATAGTCAGCTTGCACCAACTGTCCGTGCCACGAATGCCGATCAGCTCGGAAGATCGCCCTGGAGCGGAGAGCCAGGCATCAAGCGCCACCTGCAGGTTGACTTGATCGTGAGCCTCGAACTCCTCGGATAGGACAGGTAGCTCGAGGGGACTGACGCCGAAATGCTCCTGGAGCCGCAGCTCAAAGACTGACTTGGTCTTCTTCATCCTCATAACTGATCACCCCCATCACCTTATTTACAGAATCGAGTCGAAACCCCGTGGAAAGAAGGTGGAAACTTGGGCAATCGCCCGGCGAGCCGAAGCGAGCCCCCCGCCGCCCGCGAGCGGCATCCCTGCTCTGCGATCGGAAAGGTCGGCCCGCTCGCAAACCCGTTGCAAATGGAGCATCTCCCAGCCCTCGTTAGGCGTTGACGCGGTTTCGTCCTGGATCACAGCGATTGAGAGAGCGAGCCTTGCCTTTCGGACCTACAATAGAGATCTTCTGGCTTGGAGCCCTAAGGGCGCGACCTCAAGCCAGAAGGACTCTGCGGGCAAGCTACTGTCGAGCAAGCTAGCCTACCATCACGCGGATTCAATTAGAGCTATCAGCGTCGGGGAGAGCTGACCTCCTCCTGCTGCCCCTCAGTCGCCGCAGAGTGCTTGGTGATCCAACGGGACCGTGAAGGTAGCGCCTCCTTTGACGAGGACACCCTCTTTGCCCCCCTTCACATCGAAGCGAAAAACCACCACAAACCCATCGGCCGGGCCCCGCGGTAAGGGGTATGCCCACGACCCCCTACTACTTAGCTCCTCAGCCAACTTCTGGCATATCCCTTGAATGACTCTGAGAGCAGCCCCGGCAATGGAGAAACTGGGCACGCTCGCCACAGAGAAGTCGCCCCTCTCGCCGTCGGCAACCTTCCCTTCGTCGACAAATTCAGTCCCATCTGCAGTTCGGATTCTGAACTTCCACAGCTCTGTCGCCACGGTGATCTTTTCCAGCTTGTAACTGTCACTCTGGCTTGGCATCACTGAGAGGTCGAACATGGTAAAGAGCTGATCGTTAGGCTGAAACCTTTGAAACACGACATTCGACAGGGAA
>JAPWVC010000124.1 GCA_028275195.1 Candidatus Acetothermia bacterium | reverse complement strand
TCAGAGGCAAAATATCCCGGCCGGCCGCTGGAGCGGATCAGGACCTCATCCTTGTCCGCCCCGAGGGCCGTGGCCTTGAACCAGACCGCTCCTGCCCTCTCCTCGAGGTAGCCGCCCCTCTCGAGGAGCTCCATCACCGCAGCGAATGGGGCCCCTTCGTCGCCATCACGATCGTAGAGTTCATGTTCGTAGAACCAGCGGTCATAGTGGATCCCGAGCCTCTCCAGGTCCGTCCGGACGCTCCTTAAGACCCGCTCCAGCCCCAGGCGCTTCATCTCCCGGAGCCCTTCCTCGAGGGGGAGCTGGAGGAGCCTCTCCCCTTCTTCCCTCGCTAGTTCCTCAGCCCACTCACGAATATAGTCCCCGCGATAGCCTCCCTCAGGGAAGGGGAACGGCGGCTCTTTTCCCAACGCCTCAGCATAACAGTAATAGAGGCTCTGGGCGAATTTCTCGAACTGGGTCCCGGCATCGTTGACATAGTATTCTCGCTCGACCGTGTAGCCGAGCTCCGAGAGGAGGTTGGCCAGGGCATCTCCGAGGACGACATTCCTCCCGAAGCCGACATGGAGCGGCCCAGTGGGGTTCGCGCTCGCTTGAGCCGTAGCCCTCGCCCGCTTCGAGGATGGCCCGGAGGGCTCCTTGGACCGTCTCGGGCTTGAGGAAGAAGTTGATAAACCCGGCCCCGGCGACCTCGACCTTGCTGAAGGGCTCGCTATCTATATGGGCGAGTAGCTTCTCCGCCGCGGCCCGCGGAGCGGCCCCGGTGCGCTTCGCTAGCGCGAAGGCCAGATTCGAGGAGAGATCGCCATATTCCGGCCGCTCGGGAGGGAAGACCTCGACCGTCAAATCCTCTTGGCCGATCCGCGCGAGGGCCGCCTCTAGCTGCGCCCGCACCAGCTCTTTCAGCACGAGACTAGCGCTCGATGATGAACCTGATCCCCGTCTTCTCCTCCCCGTCGATCTCCAGGTCGATGAAGCCCGGGGTGACCTTGAGCTCGCCGCCCGCGCGCTCGATGAACCTCCGGGCGATGGCGATGGCCTTCACCGCCTGGTTGACGGCCCCGGCACCGATGGCATGGGCCTCGACGACCCGGTCCTTCTCCAAGGCCCCGGCGATCGCCCCGGCGAGGGCGTTGGTGTCGGAAGTCGATGCCACCTTCAAGATCTCCATCTCGGCCTCCTTTAGCTATCGCGTTCGACTGTGAAGTCCATTATCTCAAACAATAACCCCTTCAGCTCCGGCTTGGGCTCACCTAGCCCCTCGAGGAGCCACTTGGCCTCAGCGATGAGGGCCCTTGCCTCAGCGAGGAGGCTCTTCTCGATATTAGCATCGGCCAGGCGCTGGAGCAACTCCTCCCGCTCCGCTTGGGAGAGTGCCTCGGCCCGGAGGAGGTGGCTCACCCGGCCTCGGTCGGCCTCAGGAGTGGTCTGGAGGAGCCGGAGGAAGGGGAGGGTGAGCCAGCCGCCGTCCCGGTCCTTCCAGGTCGGCTTCCCCAGGCGCCCGTCCCCGAAGATATCTAAAAGGTCATCGACCATCTGGTAGGCGGTCCCGAGCTTCTGCCCCGCCTGGCGGACCCGCGCGAGCCCCGCCTCGGGGAGCCCAGGGTCGCCTAAAAGGGCCCCCACAGCGCAGGCGGCGGAGATCAATGCGGCCGTCTTCCGCTGGATCACTCCGAAATACTCGGCTTCCGTGGGGAGCTGCCACCGGAGCCCCTCTTGGAGGAGCTCGCCTTCGAGGAGCTCGCTGATCGCATCAGTGACGATGGCCCGGAGGCGGGCCTCCTGCCGATTGAGGATCGAGATGGCGCGGGAGAAGATAAAGTCCCCCTGGAGGACGGCGATCCGGTTCCCCCAGAGCTTCCAGAGGCTCGGGCGGGCCCGGCGGCTAGGCGAGCCGTCGATGATGTCATCGTGGACGAGGGTCGCGAGGTGGATCAACTCCAGGGCCGTGGCCGCCTCGAGGAGCGCCCCCCTCTCCCCTCTGGCCCCGAGGAGCTTGTAGAAGGCAATGGCCAGGGCCGGGCGGAGGCGCTTCCCCCCGCTGTGGTAGAGGTAGGCCCCTAGTTCGGCCACGAGCGGGATCTCCGAAGCGAGGCCCTCCTTCAGGCGCTCCTCTACCTCGGCCAGCTCCGCCAGCGGCAGGACCCTCATCATCGGCATCGGCCAACCTCGGCCCATCGTAGCATCTAGCCCTCCGCCTGGCAACTCTTGCAGCTCACCGCTCGAGCACAAAAGTCACTGGCCCATCGTTGGCCAGCTCGACGACCATATGGGCTTGGAAGATCCCCTGCTCCACTTTAAGGCCGCTCCGCTTCAGCTCCTCGACGAACTGCCGGAAGAGCGGCTCGGCCTCCCCCGGCGGGGCCGCGGCATCGAAGCTCGGCCTTCGCCCCTTCTGGACATCGCCGTAGAGGGTGAACTGGGGGACGACAAGGAGCTCACCCCCGACCTCTAAGACCGAGCGGTCCATCCGGCCCTCTTCGCCCTCGAAGATCCGGAGGTTCAGCACCTTATTCGCCAGCCAAGTTAGGCTCGCTCCGGCCTCCCCCCGCTTGACCCCCACTAGCAGCAAGAGCCCTCGCCCGATCTGGCCGACGATCTTGTCCTCCACCTTGACTCGGGCCCAGGCCACCCTCTGGACGACGACCCGCATAGCGAGGAATTTTAGGCGGGGCTGGGGGCCATTGCAACCGGCTGGAGCAGCCCCTTATAATTCAGCGATGATCGAGGCCTATCTTGAGTCCCGACGGGAGCTGGTGGAGGGCTACCTTTCGGCCTACTTGGCCCAACGGGCCGGGGAGTTCCCCGAGCGGCTCCATGCGGCGATCAACTATGCCCTCGAGGGCGGGAAGCGGCTCCGCCCGATCTTGCTGGTGGCCGCGGCCGAGGCCGTGGGCGGGGCGGCGGAGGGTGTGCTCCCCACCGCCGCGGCGGTCGAGCTCTTCCATACATATTCACTGATCCACGATGATCTCCCCGCCCTGGACGACGCCACCTGGCGGCGGGAGCGGCTCTCCGCGCACCGGGTCTTCGGTGAGGCCGTGGCCCTCCTGGCCGGGGATGCCCTGATCCCCTTGGGATTCGAGCTGATCGCGAAAGAGCAGGCCAAGCTCTCTCCTGAGGACCGGGTCCTCCGGGTGATCGACCTGATGAGCGAGGCGCTCGGGCCGATAGGGATGGTGGGGGGCCAGCTCCTCGAGCTTGAGGCGACGGAGGCCC
>JAPWVC010000030.1 GCA_028275195.1 Candidatus Acetothermia bacterium | reverse complement strand
CATTCCTTGAGGACCTCCTCCAGCTCCTTGCACCTCTCCTTGTAGGAGGCATGGAGCTCATTGATTCTCTG
This sequence comes from Candidatus Acetothermia bacterium, assembly GCA_028275195.1. GTDB lineage: Bacteria > Bipolaricaulota > Bipolaricaulia > RBG-16-55-9 > JANLFV01 > JANLFV01. The sequence goes on along the minus strand of JAPWVC010000030.1, from coordinate 12,477 downwards.
CAAATCTTGGGCGTAGCTTGCCTCGACCATCTCCTGCTCCAGCCGGGCGAGCTCTTCCTCCAGCGCTGCCGCGCGGTCGAGGAGCGCGGCCTCACGTTCTTCTCTTCCCGGCTCTGGGAGTGCGCGAGCCTGGGCCGGCCTCTCCCTGCGACGCGGAGGGCGCTGGGGCTCAAGCTTCGCAGCGATGGATCTCTCCTCTTCCTCCCTCCTCTGGCGGTAGTAGGCGTAATCGCCCTCGTAGACCCTAAGTTGGCCCTCGCGGATCTCCCAAACTTGGGTGGCAAGCCGGTCCATAAGATAGCGGTCGTGGGAGACGAAGAGGACCGTCCCCTCATACCGCTCGAGGGCCTCCTGGAGGACCTCCTGGGAGCCGATGTCCAAGTGATTTGTCGGCTCATCCAGGAGCAGGAGGTTCCCCCGAGTCTGGGCCAATCGGGCCAAGGCCAGCCGGCTCACCTCCCCGCCTGAGAGCTCATCCAGCCGCTTGAAGACCTCCTCCCCGGAGAAGAGGAATCGCCCGAGGAAGGTCCGGGCCTCCTCGACCGTCTGAGAACGCCCATCGAGGATCACCTCCAGGACAGTCTCTCCCCTCTCGACCTTGAACTCTTGAACCTGGGCGAAGTAGCCTAGCGTCACTCCAGCGCCGAGCTCGACCGTCCCGGCGAGCGGGGAGAGCTCCCCGAGGATCGTCCGAAGGAGGGTCGTCTTCCCCGAGCCGTTCGGGCCGATCAGCGCGACCCTCGTGCCACGGCGCAGGACCAGGTCAGGGCAGCGGAAGAGCTCCCTCCCGGGGTAGCCGACGGTCAGGCCCTTGAAACGGAGGACCTCCTGGCCGCTCGGCCGGCCGAGCTCGAAGGTGAAGTGCGGCCTCCTTCGCGGCGGGGGAAGCTCGACCGGCTCGAGCCGAGCGAGCTTCTTCTCCCGGTCCTTCGCTTGCTTGTGCTTCTGGCCCGCGTGGACCCGACGGATGAACTCCTCCATCTTCGCCACCTGGGCCTGCTGGCGCTCATAGAGCTCGAGTTGCCGCTCCTCCGCCGCGGCGCGGAGCTCGAGATACTTTGAATAATTCCCGCGATACTTGTAGAGCCGGCCACCAGCTAGCTCCCAGGTCTTCTCCGCCAGGCGGTCGAGCAAGAGCCGGTCGTGTGAGACTAAAAGGTAGCCGCCCTCCCACTCCCTCAGGTAGTCCTCGAGCCACTCCAGCGCGGCGAAGTCGAGGTGGTTGCTCGGCTCATCGAGCAAGAGTAGCTCCGGCCGCTCGAGGATCAGCTTCGCCAGGGCCGCCCTCGCCCGCTCTCCCCCGCTGAACTGCCCGAGCGGCCGCCCCCAGTCCTCGGGCTTAAACCCCAGGCCGCTCAGGACCTGTCGGATCTCGCCCTCATAGCGGTAGCCTCCCTCGAGCGCGAAGGCCTCTCTCAAGGTATCATAGCGCAAGAGGAGTTCCCTCGAGGGGGAATGGGCAAGCTCATCCTCCAGTCTCTGGAGCTCTGCCTCCTGCTCCCGGAGGTGGGCAAAGGCCTGGAGCATCTCCGCGAAGAGTGTCCTCTGGGAGTCGAGAGCAGGCTCCTGGGGGAGGTAGCCGATCCGGGCGCCCTTAGCCCGAGCGATCCGCCCGGAGCTCGGCTCCTCCAAACCGGCGATGAGCCGCAGGAGGGTTGACTTCCCGCTCCCGTTCTCGCCGATGAGGGCGATCCGCTCCCCCCGCCCGATCTGGAAGGAGATCTCGACGAGGACCGCCCGAGCGCCGTAGCGCTTCTCCACCCCCTCGAACTGGACTAAGGCCATCTCCTGGAGGGGATCTTAACAGCCTAATTGGAGCTGGACAAGCAATTTACTCTTCGGCCGCCGCGGGGCTATAATAAAGCAGGATGACGGTCGGGCGGATCTTCCTCCTGTTGGCCATCCTCTGGCTCGTCCTTGGTGTGCTCACCGACCTGGCGATCTCGTTCTTCATCGTCAAGCAACTCCTGCGCGATCGGCGGAGTAGCGACCTAAGAGCCGATGTCAAGCTCCTGTTGGCCGGCCTGGCCCTGGGGTTCATCCTCCTCCCGCTCCTGATCGCCGCCCCGCTCTCGGGTTATCTGGCGAACCGAGGGAAGAGATGATGGAATTGGAGATTCGCGAACTGAGGCCCGAGAACTACGCGGAGATGATCGCACTCTGGGAACGAGCTGGGCTCTCCTATCGCCCCCGAGGGCGGGACTCCCCCGCGGCGATCGCGGCCCAGATGGAGCGCGATCCGGACCTATTCCTCGGGGCATTCGCCGCGGGGAAGCTGGTCGGGACTGCCATCGGGAGCGACGACGGCCGGAAGGGCTGGATCAACCGGCTAGCCGTCGACCCTGCTTACCAGCGGAGGGGGGTCGCCCGGAGCTTGATCGCTGAGGTCGAGCGCCGGCTCCAAGGACGAGGGAGGGAGATCATCGCCGCGCTCGTCGAGGACTGGAACACAGCCTCCTTGGCGCTATTCCAAGACTGCGGTTATGTCCTCGACCGGACCATCCTCTACCTCAGCAAGCGCACCGCCCCCTGGGTCTAGTTATAATGGAGAGGGCCGGGCAGCTCCTCTAGCCACTCTTCCATCCTCTCACCACCCAACTAAAGGAGGCTGCCCGGCCCTGCCTTCACTTCTCCTCGTTCCCGTTCACCCGCCGATAGAGCTTGTTAATGAAATAGACTAGCCCCATCCCGATCGCCGTCCCGAGCATCACCCCCTCAGCCGCGCCCTTCTCCGGCTCGAAGAGCTGCTGGGTATAGCCGCAGTGGGTGCAATGGAGATACTCGTTCCGCCCCTTGAGGATCTGGAGGTCGGAGTTGCAGATGGGGCAGTGGCGCGGTTGGAGGACCTCCTGAGGGACATGCGCTAGCCCCTTCCGCAGGAGGGTCAGCTCGACCTCCTTGGCGTTCTGGTAGACCCAGAGCGGGACCTTGATCGTCTTGTAGGCCTCGACGTCCATCCCCATCTACCCCACCTTTTCTCCTTCGTGGAAAATGCTGCCAAGTGACATTATAAGAATTTTCTACCAAGAAGTCAAGTCCCCCCGGAAATTGTGATCCAGTCAGTCATCCCCTTCATTCACCCCCCGAGCCTCCCCCGCCAAGCCGCCTCAGGAGCCATTCCTCCAGGGCTCGGAGGCGGGCGCGGAGAAGCCGGCTGAGAATTAATAAGGTAATCACTGCGGCGGCGATCGCGACCACTACCACCCACTCCTGGGTGGCGAGCTTGCTCCCGAAGATGACGGAGAGGGTCAGCCCGGGGAGCCGACCGACGGCTGAGATGATGAAGAAGAGGAGAAAGGGGATGGCCGAGAGGCCACTGAGGTAGCAGAGGATGTCTTTAGGGACACCAGGGATGAGGAAGAGGAGGAAGAGCGAGGCCAGGCCGCGGCCACGCCGGAAGGCCCGGTCGAACTCCTCTACCTTCTCCCGGCGGATGAGTGCTTCAACGAACGGCCGACCCAGGGCCCGTCCGAGGAAGAAGGCCCCGGCCGAGCCGAGCGAGATCCCGATCAGGCTATAGATCAGCCCCAGCCAGGGGCCGAAGATATAGCCCCCGGCGATTTGGACGATCTCGCCGGGGATGACGAAGACGATGATCTGGAGGACCTGGAGGCCGATGAAGACCAGTGGCCCCCAGGGGCCGAAGCTGGCAAGGGTCTCTTGCAGTCTGGCCTCATCACTGAGGAGCTTCCAGAGCCCTTTCCCCCAAAGGAGGCCGGCTAAGAGCCCTCCGGCGAGGAGGACGAGCCAACCGAGGCCAGAGAGGAGCAGCCTCCAGCGGACCGGAGATGGGGAGCGGGGGTTCAGCCTAGTCGCCCTCCTCCCTGTGGCGACGCATGAAGGCCGGGATCTCCAGGTCTTGTGGCCTGACTGGCTCCCGGGGGACCCGTCGGGGCCGGGGCTCCTCTTCCTCTGGCTCCTTTTGCAGGCCGGTGGCGATGACCGTGATCCGGACCGTCCCGTGGAGCTCGCTCTTGATCACCACCCCGAAGATGATGTCAGTCTCGACGCCGGTGAACTGCTTGATCAGCCCGGCCGCCTCCGTGGCCTCGCGGAGCGAGAGGTCGTTCCCCCCGGTGATGTTGATGATCACCTTCGTCGAGCCGCGGATCGAACCCCGCTCGAGCAAGGGGCTCTGGACCGCCTGTTCTAGAGCCTCCCGCGTCTTCCGCTCTCCCTTCCCCTCCCCAAGCCCGATCAGCACCGTCCCTGCCCCACGGAGGACGGCCTCCACATCCGAGAGGTTGAGGTTAATCATCCCTGGGAAGGTCACAAGATCAGTGATCCCTTGGACCCCGCGGCGGAGGACCTCATCGGCCAGCTCGAAGGCCTGAGTGATCGGGGCATGGGCCGCGACCTCGAGGAGCTTATCGTTGGGGATGACGATCAAGGCATCGACATTCTTTTTAAAGTTCTCCAGCCCCTTCTTCGCCCGCTCCATCCGGCCATAGCCCTCAAAGGAGAAGGGCTTGGTAACGATTGCGATAGTGAGAATCCCGGCGCTCTTGGCCAGCCCAGCGATCACCGGCCCCGCGCCGGTCCCGGTCCCACCCCCCAGCCCGGCAGTGAGGAAGAGCATGTCCAGACCCTTGAAGAGGTCGGCCAACTCCTGCTTCTTCTCCAGGGCCGCGCGCTGGGCCAGCTCCACCCGCCCCCCGGTCCCCCTCCCTCCGGTCAGCTCCTCTCCGATCGGGAAGGCTATCTCGGCCTTAGTCCGGGCCAAGACTTGCGAGTCGGTGTCGATCGCCACGAGCCGGACCCCCGCGAGGTTGGCCCGAGCCATCTGGTTAACAGCGTTGACCCCACCGTTCCCCACCCCGGCGACCATCACCTTGACTGAACCGACCCCGCCCTCTCTCATTGCCTCTCGATCGTGGCCTCCCGCGGCCCTACTCGCTGATCCGCCGCTTCTACTATAGCCGACCCCCTGGGGGACGACAAACCCCCCGGGCCATTCGCGCGCAGAGCTTATCCAAATTATACCATTGCCTGAGCGAGCCAGGGCTTATATAATCGGATGGCCTTCTCGAGGTGAGTAGAGATGGCCGAAGACAAGAAGATGACGATCATAGAGCATTTGGAGGAGCTGAGGAGGCGGTTGATCTACTCCGCGGTGGCCGTCTTTTCCATCGCCTTGCTCGCCTACTTCTTCCGCACGCAACTCCTGGAGATCCTCGCCCGGCCACTCGCCCAGGGCCCCTTCCTCCCCCGCTCCCAGATCCCTCCGCTCATCGAGGCCCTCCGCCGGTTCCTCGAGGCTGAAGGGGCAGGCTACTTCACACAAGAGCAGATCGAGGCCCTTCTCATCGTCCTCAAGCGGCTCCTCTACATGCAGAGCGGCTTGATCTTCATCCACCCCACGGAGGCCTTCTTCGCCTACTTGAAGCTCTCTTTCTTCACCGGGCTCCTGTTCGGTGCCCCCTTCGTCCTCTATCAGCTCTGGCGCTACATCGTCCCCGCGCTCTATGCCCATGAGCGGCGATATTTCCGGAGTGCGGTGGCCTTTGGGACCCTCCTCTTCTTCACCGGGGTGGCCTTCGCCTTCTTCGTCGTCCTCCCCTTAGGGATCGGCTTCCTCATCCGGATGGGCGGACCGGAGCTCCAAGCGGTCTTCACCGTCGGGAACTACATCAGCTTCGCCATGATCCTCCTCATCGCCTTCGGGCTGGTCTTCGAGCTCCCGATCGTCATCTATGTCCTGGTGAAGCTAGGGGTCGTCACGCGGGCCTTCCTCAAGGCGAAGCGGAAGCATGTCCTCGTCTTGACCTTCGTCTTGGCCGCGATCATCACCCCTACGGTCGACCCCTTCACCCAGACTGTCACGGCCGTCCCATTGTTGCTATTATATGAGTTGAGCATCTTCCTGGCCCGCTTCGCTGAGCGGCGGCCGGGCTTGGTCGAAGAGAGGGGAGGAGTGAAGCCATGAAGGTGAGCGAGCTCGCACGCGGGATGACCATCCTCTACAACGGTGAGCTCTACGAGATCATAGAGTATGAGCATTCCAAGCGTGGGCGGGGGGACCCGCTCGCTCGGACGAAGCTGAAGCACCTCCTTACAGGGCGGGTGATCTCCAAGGTCTTCCAAGGCGCTGAGGATGTCGAGCAGGTCTTCCTTGAGGAGCGGCCGATCCAGTATCTCTACCGCTCCGGGAATGAGCAATACTTCATGGACAGCGAGAACTACGAACAATTCCCCATCTCTTCCGAGCAGCTCGGGGAGAGCATCTACTACCTCAAGGAGGGGATGGAGCTCGGGGGGCTCTTCTTCCGCGGCGAGCTGGTGAAGATCGAGCTCCCTAATTTCGTCTACCTGAGGGTTGTGGAGACCCCTCCAGGGGTCCGAGGGGACACGGCCAGCGGAGGGGAGAAGCCGGCCAAGCTGGAGACCGGCCTGGAGGTGAAGGTCCCGCTCTTCGTCAACCCTGGGGACCTGATCAAGGTCGATACCCGGAGCGGGAAATACATTGAGCGGGCCGGCTAGGGCGGCAAGGGCGAGGATGGGCGAGATTAGGGCGCGCTTCGAGGGGGATACCACGATCGCCGAGGAGGTGATCCGGACGATCGTCGCCCTCGCGGCCGCAGAGGTCGAGGGGCTGGAGGGGACGGTCCCTTCGCCCTTCGGGCGGGATCGCGGTGTAGTTGCGGAGTTGGAGGGCGACAGCGTGAAGATCACTCTCCGGGTCGCTGCCCGCTATGGCTATCCGCTCCAGGAGCTAGGCCGGAAGGTCCAAGAGAAGGTGAAACAGGAGGTCGAGGAGCTGACGGGCTTAAAGGTGCGGGCGGTCGATGTTCACATCCAGCGGCTCCAGCTCGGGGTATAAATATGAAGCACTTAGAGAGCTATTTTGCGGAGAGTTGCTACTGGCTGGCCCTGATCTTCCTCTGGGCCGGCTCGGGGGCCCTCATCTCGCTCCTGATGCGGCTGCTCAACTTCGACCAGCTAAGGTGGCTCAGCAACCGGCTCTGGGGGGTCGGGGTGATCTATGCCTTCGCCGCGGCCTTCTTCATCTCCGGGTTTTACTTCCTCATCCTCGCCTTCAGGGCCCATGCCCGGCGGGGCCGGCTCGTCCGGGAAGGGCCGGTAGGCCAGATCCAGATCGCGCTCCGGGCCATCCGCGGGCTGATCCGCCAGACCCTCAAGCAGGAGGTCAAGGACGGGCGGTTCTATGTGGAGCTGGCCCAGACCTCCCCTCAACGGATCAGGATCAAGGTCAACGCGGAGTTGAGCGGCCAGCAGAGCGTCGTCCGGGTGAGCGAGGGGATCCAGCGACTCCTGAAGGAGCGCGTGGAGGAGCGGACAGGGGTCGAGGTCGAGCGGGTTGAGGTCTTCGTCAAGGGGCTGGGGCTCATCCCCAAGGAGAGGGAGGAGGAACTGAGATGAAGCGGGTTTGGGGCGGTCTCATCGGCTTCGGGGTCGGACTCCTCATCCTCTGGCCCGCCGTCGGTTGGCGGCTCATCGTGATGGCGATCTTCGTCCTCCTCGGCTACCTCGTCGGGAGGTATCTTGAGGGCGGGGAGGAGTTCCGCCAGAGGGTCAAAGAGCTCATCTCCCTCCTCTTCCGTTAGAGATGCGCCGGAGGAAGGCCCGAGAGATCCTGCTCCAGCTCCTCTTCCAGCGCGATTTCCGGCCCGTCTCCCTCGAGGAGTTACTCGCGACCGACTCCCTCGGCGACCAAGAGGACTTCATTCGCCGGACCCTCCAGGGGATCATCGAGCACCAGGAGGAGATCGACCGGATCATCGCCGAGAAGGCCGTCGGCTGGAAGTTGGAGCGGCTGGTCTCGGTCGATCGGAACATCCTGCGCTTGGGGATCTACGAACTCCTCTACACCGATCTCCCCGGGGAGGTGGTGATCAACGAGGCGGTCGAGCTCTCCAAGAAGTATAGCACGGAGCATTCTCACATCTTCATCAATGGGATCCTCGACCGGGTCTTCAAGGAGTATCGGCGCGAGCGTGATCAAAATTACAGACCGGGCGAGCCCCAGGGGCTATCATAAAGTTGTATCACCTCCTTAGGCTTGGCTCGAGTGGAAGGTGATGCGCAAAGCAAAGCGAGAGCCACAGGGCCAAGCCAGTAAACCCTCTCACCCCTAGGGGCGGCGCGAGGCCGCCCCGATTCTTTCCCCCCTTGCTAGCGAGGTTTACAAGGCCGCGCGACAAGGCTATACTGGTGTGGATGGGAACGAAGGGTGCGGTCAAGCGCGCGCTAGCCCTGGAATTGGAGCGGCTCTTCAAGCCCGAGGCGCTCGCCGTGATCGGGGCCTCGGCCAACCCCCAGAAGGTCGGGTATAAGGTCGTCTACAATCTCGTCCAGAACGGCTTCCCCAACCGGCTCTACCCGATCAATCCCCATACTGAGGAGATCCTAGGCTATAAGTGCTATAAGTCGGTGCTGGAGGTCCCCGATGAGCTCGATCTTGCGATCCTCGCCGTCCCCGCCGCGGTCGTCCCCCAGGTGGTGGAAGAGTGCGGCCGGAAGGGAGTCAAATTCCTAGTCGTCCTGGCCTCCGGGTTCGCCGAGGTCGGGCGGGTCCGGGAGGAGCGGGAGCTGGTCGAGCAAGCCCGCCGCTGGGGGATGAGGCTCCTCGGGCCGAACATCTTCGGGATCTACTATGCCCCGGCGAGGATGAATGCCACCTTCGGCCCGACGGAGGTCCTCCCCGGAAAGATCGCGCTCATCACCCAGTCCGGGGCCTTGGGGATCGCCCTCACCGGATGGGCGATCCAGGAGGAGATCGGCCTCGGGGCGATCGCCAGCGTCGGGAACAAGGCGGACTTGGACGAGGTCGAGCTCTTGGAGTTCTTTGCCGAGGACGAGAATACCAAGGTGATCATCCTCTACATCGAGGGGACGCGGCGGGGGCGGGAGCTGCTCCAAGTCGCCCGGCGGGTGGTGAGAAAGAAGCCGCTCATCGCCATTAAGGCCGGGCGGTCGCGGAAGGGAGCCCAGGCTGCGGCCTCCCACACCGGTGCGCTCGCCGGGAGCGACGCGGTCTTCTCCGCGGCCTTCGAGCAGGCGGGGATCCTCCGCGCTCCCTCAGCTTCGGAGGCCTTCAACTGGGCCAGGGCCCTCGCCTCTCAGCCCCTCCCCAAGGGGAGGAATACCGTGATCATTACCAATGGCGGGGGCGTGGGGGTCCTCGCGACCGACGCCGCGGAAGAGGAGGGCCTCCGGCTCCTCGACGACCTCGAGCTATTGGAGCGGCTCTTCCGCCCAGCGGTCCCGGAGTATGGCTCTCTGAAGAACCCCATCGACCTCACGGGGATGGCCACCCCGAATGAATACCGCCTGGCCCTCCGGGGCGCGCTTGCGGCGGAGCAGATCCATGCGATCGTCCTCCTCTACTGTATGGGGGCGGAGCAGGTCCCCCGCGACTTCGCCCAGGTGATCCTCGAGGAGTATGCCAGGGAGAAGCCGCTCGTCGTGGCCATGCTCGGTGGGGCCGAGACGAGCGAGGCGATCAAGCTCCTCAACCGCGCGGGGATCGCGGCCTACGAGGCCCCAGAGGAGGCCGTCCGGGCCCTGGGAGCCCTCTACCGCTGGGAGGAGTATCGCGATCGGAAGCATGGGTGGCCGCTCCATCCCCGCGGGCCGGAGCTAGAAGCCGATTGGGCCGGGATCAGGGAGATCCTCGGCCGGACCCGGGCCGCGGGGCGAGTCCAACTCCTCGAGCCTGAAGCCAAGGAGGTCCTGGCCCTCCTCGGGCTGAAGGTCCCGCCCTTCCGGGTGGCCCATTCTCTAGCGGAGGCCCTCCAGGCAGCGGAGGAGCTGGGCTATCCTCTGGTCCTGAAGGTTGTCTCCGAGGGGATCATCCATAAGACCGAGGCCGGGGGGATCAAGCTCGACCTCAAGGGCCCATTGGAGCTGGAGCAGGCTTATAAGGCCTTGATCGCTTCCGTGGAGAGGAACTACCCCAATGCGCCCATCCGCGGGGTCCTCATCACCCCCTTCATCAGCGGCGGGACAGAGGCGATCTTAGGGGCCTCACAAGACCCCTCCTTCGGCCTGACGGTGATGTTCGGCCTCGGAGGGATCTATGTCGAGGTCCTCAAGGATGTGGTCTTCCGGGTCGCGCCGATCACCCGCGAGGAGGCCCGGGAGATGATCGGGAAGATCAGGTCAGCAGCCCTGCTCCGCGGGGTTCGGGGGGAGCCGCGCAAGGACCTAGCGGCCTTGGCTGAGGCTATCTACCGTGTCTCTGCGTTGGTGACCACAGTGGAGGAAATCAGCGAGCTCGACATCAACCCGCTCCTGGTGCTGCCCGAGGGGGAGGGCTGCCTCGTCCTCGATGCCCGGCTGACCATCAGAGAGGTGAGATGAATGATGAAGGTGCTCATCGCTTCGACGCGGACCGCGGCGGGGAAGACGGTCCTCGGGCTCGGCCTCGGGCTGATCGCCGCTAGCCAGGGCGAGAAGGTCGGCTACTTCAAGCCGCTCGCCGATCGGCTCGTCTCGGAGCGAGAGGCGATCTATGACCACGATGCCGAGCTCTTTCGCGGGGCCTTCGCCCTCTCTGAGGAGGCCCCGCGCCTCTCCTTGGTCCACGACTATGCCACGCTCCTCAAGGACCGCGGAGGGGAGAGCCTCAAGGAAGCAGTGGTTAAGCGGTTCCATGAGCTGGCCCCAGGGAAGGAGGTGATGCTGGTCGAGGGTCCGCGGAATTATTCCTACGGGAGCTTCTTGGGGCTCTCGGTCGGGGAGCTGGCCGCGGCCCTGGCGAGCCCGATCCTCCTTGTGGCGAATGGTGGCTTGGGGGTCGTGGTCGATAAGGCCCTCGCGGCCGCCTACTTCGCCCGGGCCCACGGGGCCGAGCTCTTGGGAGTGGTGATCAACGGTGTCCCGGAGGGGGAGCGGGCCGAGATGGAACGAATCGCTAAGCCGGCCCTGGAGGGGCGGGGCCTGGAGGTCCTGGGGATCATCCCCTGGAGGGGGGAGCTAGCCCTCCTCACCCCTCGAAGGGTGGCCGAGGCGCTCGGGGCGAGGCTCCTCGCCGGGGAGGAGGGGCTCGATCGGCCCGTCGAGAGTGTCCTCGTCGGGGCCATGACCGTCGATCAAGCCCTCAAGGGCCTGCGGAGATACAGGAATGTCGCCTTGATCACCGGCGGGGACCGGACGGACATGCAGCTCGCGGCCTTCGAGGTCTCCACGACCTGCCTCATCCTCACTGGGGGGATCTACCCCGATGGGATCGTGATCGCCAAGGCCGACGACCTCGGGATCCCGGTCCTCTTCGTCCCCGACGATACCTACACCACAGCGCGGCGGGTCGAGGCCGTCGAGCCCCGCCTCTCACCCGAGCGGTTCGAGCTCGTCAAGCGCTTAGTCGAGGAGCATGTGGCCTGGGAGAGGCTCCTCGGCCGATGATAGTGAAGTGATGGGGAGGGATTGCTATGTATGACCTAGCGATCATCGGGGCCGGGCCGGCAGGGATGAGCGCGGCGATCTATGCCGCGCGGAAGGCCCTGAAGACCTTGGTCATCGCCAAGGAGGAGGGAGGTCAGCTCCTCCTGATCCACAAGGTCCAGAACTGGCCGGGGACGCTCGAGATCAGCGGCTTCGAATTGGCCGAGGCCTTAAGGAGGCATGTCGATCATTATGGCGTGGAGCGGCGGCTCGGAGCGGAGGTCGTCGGGATCAAGAGAAGCCCACCTCCCATTGAGGGCTTCGAGCTCACATTGAGTTCCGGGGAGACCATCTCTGCCCAGGCGGTCATCGTGGCCACTGGCGGGCGGCCCAAGCCCCTCGGTGTCCCCGGGGAGCGAGAATTTCTAGGCCGGGGAGTCTCATACTGCGTGACATGCGATGGTCCGCTCTTCAAGGGGAAGCGAGTCGCGGTGATCGGCGGGGGGAACTCCGCCTTCAGCGGGGCGATCGACCTTCTCCAGATCGCCTCGGAGGTCCATATCGTGGATATCGCCGACCATTGGTTCGCCGATCCTATCCTCCAGAAGCAGGTCCTGAGCTCCCCAAAGGTCCGAACCTATCAAGAGCATAGGGTCTTGGAGATCAAGGGCGACCGGCTCGTCAGAGGGCTGGTGATCGAATCACTAAAGTCGAGAAGGCAGGAGGAGCTAGCTGTCGAGGGGGTCTTCATCGAGATCGGGAACCTCCCGAATACCGAGTTTCTCCGGGGCTTCCTCGAGCTGAACGAGCGGGGCGAGATCGTCTACGACGGGGCCTGCCGGACCTCCGTCCCCGGGGTCTTTGCCGCCGGGGATGTCGTCGCCGGGCTGGATAAGCAGCTCATCCTCGCCGCGGGGCAGGGGGCTCAGGCCGCGCTCAGCGCCTATCGCTACCTTTTGGAGTCAGGGAAGCTCGGGCGCTAGGCTAAGTTAAGCCGGCTAGCTTAGCTGGTTAGCGGAAGCCGATCCCGGACTCCTCCTCTCTCCCCCGGGCCGGGCCGAGCCGGGCTTGGAGGAGCCACTGGATCTGGAGGAGCGATTTATAGACCTCGTTCATCCCCCGGAAGAGCCC
>JAPWVC010000115.1 GCA_028275195.1 Candidatus Acetothermia bacterium | reverse complement strand
GGAGAAGGTAATCCGTTGGAGGACCCCCTCGGGGTGGACCATCCCGAACTCCGTCGGGCGGCGATTGGCCTCCATCCTTAGCTCCAGGAGGAGGGCCTCCCGCTCCCGGGGGCTCATCTTCCGGAAGGGCTGCTGGGCCTCCTCGGCGATGTTGAGGACCATCTGCAAGACCACCCTCCCCGGGCTGGCCAGGGGATTGAAAATCGTGATGGTCGTCGGCTGGTTCCGGGGATGGTTGGCTAAGATCACCCAGTTCGCGTTCTCGTCCTTGAGGTAGCGGGCGAATTGCCCCTCCTCTCGGAGCCAGCCCTCGATCTTCTTCCGCATCCGCTCGCTCATCTCGCCTGCCTTGAAGAGCCTCATTGAGTCTTCCCGGCGTGGAGTATAGGCACCCAGGCAAGGCTGGGCAAGTTCCGCTTCAGCGCTAAGGCTCTAGTAGAAGAGGAGTAGCTCCCGCTTGTAGCCGAGGAGCTGGCGGAGCCGAGCACTCCACTCCGGCGCGGAGCGAATGAGCTCTAAGAGCCGCCATTTGTCGAGGACATAAACCCTCGTCTCCGTGAGGGCCTGGGCGCTGAACTCCTGGAGGGCTTCGCCGCTTAGGATCAGCTCGCCGAAGAGTTCCCCCGGGCCGAGGATCGCTATTGTCTGGCGCTCCCCTCGCTCGTCGCGGAAGGCGAGTCGGACCCGCCCCGCCTTGATGAAGTAGACCGCATCGCTCGGATCGCCGGGGAGGTAGATGAACTCCCCACGATGGTAGACCTCCTCGGCCAGCTCGGCACAGAGTGGCCCAGAGCGGACCGGACCATCTCGCATGGACATGGGCTAAAGCTAGCTTCTCCCTCTCCGAGGGTGAAGGAAGACCGTTCCTCCGAGGGGAGCCACTCGGTCCCCTCGAAGGTGATCTGGATCACCTCCATGGCCGCCTTGACTTTAGGGGGTAATCTGTGTTACAGTCAACTTAAGCTGAAAAGGAGGTGGGAGTATGCGTGGCAGGACATGGCGCTTCGCGTTCGTCCTGACCTTGGCGCTGGGCTTGGCCATCGGGGCGGGTATCATCCCTCAGGCCCAGCAGAAGCCTTATATCGTCTGCTCCGACATCCCCTGGGACCCCTTCGAGATGGTCACCGCTGGGGGGGAGTATTTCGGGTTCGACCTGGATGTGATGCGGATGATCGCGATCCTGAAGGGCTATGAGATCGAGATCCAGAACATGGCCTTCGATGCGATCATCCCCGCCGTCCAGGCCGGGAAGTGCGACATCGGCGCCTCGGGGTTCACCATCACTGCCGAGCGGGAGCAGGTTGTAGATTTTTCCAATCCTTATTGGCTCTCGAACCAGGCGGTCATCATCCGCCGGGATTCGGGCTTCGCCTCATTGGACGATGTCTTTTGCTGCGGCCATAAGATCGGGGCCCAGCGGGGGACCACCGGTGCCGCATGGGTCGAAGACAATTTAATTGCTCAGGGTGTGGATGTAGAACTCGTCACTTATGAGACCTATCCCTTGGCCGTGCTCGATCTGGTCAATAAGCGGATCGATGCCGTCGTCCAGGACGAGCCGGCCTCACAACAGTCGATTGCTGCTTATCCCGATGTGCTAACTATTGTCGGGATCATCGAGACCAATGAGTATTTCGGCTTCAATGTCGCCGAAGGTGATCCACAAGGGCTCTTGCCCAAGTTGAATAAGGGCATGGCCGAATTGGGCCTTCAGCTCACTCTGAGGCTCCTAGAAGAAGGGTGGAGCGTCAAACTGCAGATCGTCCCTGGGACGCCCTGGGACAACTTGGTGCGGGCCTACTTCGGTGCCTCATCGGCCAAGATCGAGGCGGCCTATCTAGTTTGCAAGGACAAGCTCTTGGTGAGCAAGGATGTTGCGGGCTATGCCGCTTGCATGGCGACGGAGACGGCAAAATAGGAGCGGATTGGAAAGGGGAGGGGCGCTCCCTGCCCCTCCCCTCCTTCCTTGCCAGGGAAGAAGGTGATCCCCGATCGGAGACTGGGTCATCATCATCCGGGGCTTGCCCGGCCTCTTCCAGGCCTCTCTCTTGAATATCGCTCTCCTCTTCGGCTTCTTAGTCGGGATCCCCATCGCGCTCCTCCAGGTCTACGGCAATCGGGTGCTAGGCTGGCTTGCCTCCGCTTGGGAGTGGTTCTTCCGCGGGGTTCCGGAGTTGGTCCTGCTGTTCCTGTTCTTCTTCGGCTCCTCCCAGTTCGGCCTGGAGATGAGCCCCTTCACTGCGGCGGTCCTGGCCCTCGGATTTCGTTCCTCGGGGTATCAATCCCAGATCTTCCGTGGGGCGATCCAGTCGATCCCGAAGGGGCAACTGCTGGCCGCTCGCTCGATCGGCCTCAGCCAGCTCCAAGCGATCCGGTATATCATCCTTCCCCAGGCCCTCCGCCTCTCGATCCCGCCCTGGTCGAACGAGTTCTCCTCGGTGATCAAGGACACTACATTGGCCTACGCGATCGGTGTGAACGAGATCACTCGCTACGCGAGGTTCATCACGGAGCGGCATTATCACCTGGCGATGGCCGTCTACCTTGCGGTGGCCTTGATCTTCCTCCTCTTCACCTACCTTGGGAATCGGCTCTTGGGGGCCCTCGAGCAGGCCCTGCGGGTCCCAGGCTTTGAAGCCAAGGCCGTCCGGGCCGGGGAACATGGCTAACACTAACGCTGCCCTCTTAGAGGTTGAGGATATCCACAAGCGCTATGGGAAGGAGGAGGTCCTCCGCGGGGTCTCCTTCGCCGTCGCCAAGGGCGAGACGAAGGTGATCATCGGCCCCTCGGGGACGGGGAAATCCACCCTCCTGCGGTGCATCAACCGCCTCACCTTGCCCGATAAGGGGCGGGTTTGGCTCGATGGGCTCGAGGTGAGCCACCCCAAGACGAATATCAACAAGATCCGGGCCCAGATCGGGTTCGTCTTCCAGGACTTCAACCTCTTCACTCACCTCACCGCGCTGGACAATGTCCGGCTCGGGCTCCTCAAGGTCAAGCGGCTGGACAAGCGGAAGGCTACGGAGATCGCCATGGCCGAGCTCGAGCGGGTCGGGCTGGCCGAGAAGGCCAAGGCCTATCCGGCCGAGCTCTCAGGAGGGCAGCAGCAGAGGGTCTCGATCGCCAGGGCCCTGGCGATGGACCCGAAGGTGATCCTCTTCGACGAGCCCACAAGCGCACTCGACCCGGAGCTGATCGGCGAGGTCCTGGAGGTGATGACCGAGCTGGCCCGCGAGGGGATGACGATGGTCGTCGTCTCCCACGAGATGGGCTTCGCTAGGTCTGTGGCCGATGAGATCATCTTCATGGAAGGTGGGGTGATCGTGGAGCAGGGGCCGCCGGAGCAGCTCTTCACCGCCCCGAAGCAGAAGCGGACCGCCGAGTTCTTGAGGAAGATCACCGAGCTCTACGGAGGAGCCTAAAAGATGCCCCAGCTCGTCTTCAAGTGGGAGTGGCTCCCGAAGCTAGCCCAGGGACTGACGATCACCCTGGAGATCACCGCCACATGCATCGCCATCGGGATCGTCCTCGGCCTGATCTTGGCCCTCGGCAGGGTCTATGGTCGGCATATCTTCTACTGGCTCTCCAGTGCTTATGTCCAATTCTTCCGCGGGACCCCGCTCCTGGTCCAGCTCTTGATGGTCTACTATGGCCTCCCCAGTTGGGGGATCAGCCTCTCCCCGTTCGTTTCGGGGATCTTGGCTATGGGCCTGAACACCGCGGCCTATCAGGCAGAATACTTCCGCGGGGCGATCCAGTCGATCAAGGCCGGCCAGATGCTCGCAGCCCGCTCGATCGGCCTCTCCCGCTGGCAGGCGATCCGCTATGTCATCCTCCCCCAGGCCCTCAGGCTCGTGATCCCGCCCTGGTCGAACGAACTGATCTACATGCTCAAATA
>JAPWVC010000112.1 GCA_028275195.1 Candidatus Acetothermia bacterium | reverse complement strand
GGCTGCTCGACCGGACCCTCTCGCTCCTGATGGATTCTCTCTACTCCTTCCCCTCGATAATCCTGGCGATCATCATGGTGGCGATGCTCGGGCCGAACCTGCTCAACATGATCATCTCCATCGCCGTCGTCTATATCCCCAGCTTCTTCAGGGTCGTCCGCGGCCAGGTCTTGCAGCTCAAATCCCAGGAGTTCGTCGAGGCCGCCCATGCCCTGGGGGCAGCAGACCTGCGGATCGTGCTCTTCCACATCGCCCCGAACACGATCAACTCGATGATGGCCGTCTCTTCCTTCTGCATAGCGGATGCCATCCTCACCGAGGCTGCCTTGTCCTTCCTCGGTTTTGGGCTCCCCCCGCCCACGCCGGACTGGGGGTTCGATATCCACACCGGCCAAAAGTTCCTCCTCTCGGGAAAGTGGTGGCTCATCACTTTCCCCGGGCTGATGATCGTTTTCCTCTCGCTCGGGTTCGGGCTGATCGGGGAGGGGATCAGCGATCTCCTCAATCCGAAGCGGAGGAGGAAACTCGTTTGACAATAGGGCGGAGTTGTGCTAGAATTTCCCAGCGAAGGAGGTGGTGTGGAGAGGAAGAAGGCTGCAAAACCTTGAAATCACTCAGGAGGTGAAGAGATGTCTCTAAAGTTTCGGCTCATCGGTATTGGTGTGTTGGCCCTGACCCTGGGGTTAGTTCTCTCCCTAGGGGCACTGACCCAAGAGAGTGTCTTGACCATCGGCACGACCGATAAGATCACCCAGCTCGTCTTCTCTAACTCCTACGACTACTGGACCTGGCATACCTTCCAGCAGGTGACCGGAACCTTGGTCACCCTTCAGCCAGGCTCGACCGAGCCCTCCCCATCGCTGGCTGAGAGCTGGAGCGTCTCTCCAGATGGAACGGTCTGGACCTTCTATTTGCGGAAAGGGGTCACCTTCTCCGATGGAGAGGAGTTCAACTGCCAGGCAATGGCTTGGTCGATCGGGCGGAACATCTACCTGAACGGCCCGGAGGGCGCGGTCGGGCTGATCAACATGATCAAGGAGCTTTCCTGCCCGCCGGCGAAGCTGACGGCCGAGCCAGGAGTTAGGCCCACCCCGGATGAGCTGGAGGCCTTCCTCGCCGCCAAAGTCGATGATCCTTATAAGCTGATCATCAAGATCGCTAAGCCCGATGCGACCTTCTTGGCCAGGCTGGCTGACCCCATCACCCCAGTGATGGCCACCAGCCCGAAGAGCACGACCCCGAAGTATGAGTTCGAGACGGCCTTCGCCGGGACCGGACCATTCCGGCTTGTTGAGTGGGTCCCGGAGGAGCGAACGGTTTATGAGATCTGCCCCAACACTTGGAAGACCTGGGCCTGCCCACTCTTGCCGGAGCCTCACCGAACACTATGCGTGAATTCCACTATACCAATGCCCAAGGTGGTCGAGGTCTTCTATGCTGACTCCGCATCGCTCCGCGCGGCCGTCGAGGCCGGGGAGGTCGATGTCGGCTACCGCAGCTTCTATGCCGAGGACATCCTCGACCTGAAGAACAACCCGAACCTCCAGGTCCTGGCCGGGCCGAGCCTCTCCGTCCGCTACATCGTCTTCACCGTGAACATGCCGCCGTTCGACAATGTCCATGTCCGCCGGGCGATCGCCTATGCCGTCGACCGGGAGGAGTTGAACTTCAAGGTCTTCGCCGGGCTGAACGCCCCGCTCTACAGCATGGTCCCGCCGGGGCTGTGGAGCCACATCGATGCCTTCCCTGAGAGGGACCTGGAGAAGGCCGTTGATGAGCTGAGGCAGGCTGGCTACTCCCCGCTCAATCCGCTCGAGGTCACCCTCTGGTATACCCCGACTCACTATGGGAACACCGAGGCCGATGTGGCCGCGATCCTTAAGGCCAACCTCGAGGCGACCGGGATCATCAAGGTCAATGTGCAGGTCCTAGAGTGGGGGACCTATGTCCAGCGGATGAGCGAGGGGTCCTTGGGATTCTTCCTCCTCGGCTGGTATCCCGACTTCATCGATCCGGACAACTACCTCGCCCCCTGGCTCACTGAGTCGCCTGAAGGGCTAGGGACCTACCTCAACCGAGCGACCTCAGGCTATGACAAGGCCTGCTATGACCAGTTCGTTGACCTGCTCGAAGGGGCGAAGGAGACCACCGACATCGCTGCGCGGACGGCCAAGTATGAGGCGGCTCAGCGGCTCCTTGCGGACTGCGCGGTGATGATCCCGCTGTGGCAGAACAACACCCAGGCCTATGCTATCGCTCAGAAGAATGTCAAGGGGATCGTCCTGGACGCCTCGATGAACTTCCGCGACTGGCTGATCTACAAGGAGTAAGAGCCGGCCAATAGGGTGAGAAATGTTAGGGGCCGGGCCATCTCGAGCCCGGCCCCTCGTTTTCCCCTTTTGTTAAGGCCCTCAATCGGTGGGGCAGCTAATCTTCATGACCCGCTCCGCTGGGACGATCAACTCCGCAGTGATCTCATCGTAGATCTGCCGGAGATCCTCGGCTGTCGGGGCGAGGTAATACCGGCCGCCGGTGGCATTGGCCATGTCCTCCAGCTTCCGTTGGACCGGCTCGCTCCCCAGCCCGATGGCGTAGATCACGATCCCCTTCTGGCGAGCGAGTGAGGCCGGCGAGCCGGGCTGCCCGGAGAAGGTGTAGGTCCCGTCCCCGTCAGTGAGGAAGATGATCACCTTCTTCGCCTCGGGCCGGCCGCGGATGAACTCATCGATCGCTGCCATGAGGCCGACATTGAGGTTGGTGGCCCCGCTGGCATCGACCTGCTCGATCTTGCCGGCCACGCGCTCGAGATCGCTCGTGAGCGGCTGGACAAAGTCGATATCGTTGTCCCAGGAGACGAGCCCGGCTTGGTCGCGTTGCGGGTCGAGCTGGGCGATGAACTGCTTGGCCGTCGTGATCCTCAGGCCCCGGGGATCATTCAGCCTCATGCTCCCGGAGCTGTCGATCGCCAGGATCACATCGAGGGGTGCTCGCTCGACCTCCGCTGGGCGCTCCTCCCAAGTGAGGGTCAGCCCCTGGAGGCAGCGCCAGATCCGGTCCAGCTTCTCCTCCAGCCCGCGGAGCTCGGCCTTGATCTCCGCCAGCCCATGGTCAGGGTCTTGGAGTTCGGCCTCCAGAAGGTCGAGCCGCGCGGCTAGGGTCCTCAAGCCGAAGGACTCGTCGCTGAGGAGCCGCTCGGCCCCGTCCCGCCGGAGGAGCTCCTCGAGCGAGGGGATGAGGGCTGACTCGACGCGAGCGGCGAGCGCGGCCAGCTCGGCCTTGATCTCCTCGAGACCGAATTGGGGGTTATCGAGCCGGGCAAGGATTCCCGCAAGCCCGGGCCAGACCTGGTTATCGAGCCGGGCCGTGATCTCCCGGAGCCCATCGCTCAGCAGGACTATGCTGGAGTTGAGGGCGCTCAAGCTGAGGCCGAAGTTGAGCTCGAGCTGGCTGAGCCGCTCCAGGATGGCCGCGAGGCTCTGGTTCGCCCCGTCGAGCTTCTCCCCCAAGGCCTCGAGCTGGAGGGCCAAAGCCCCGATGGACTGGTTCAAGCTGAACCATCGGATCTCCCAGACTTGGTCGACCATGAGGGAGGCGAGGAAGGCCAGGTTCTTGCCGATACCCTCCTCCAGCTCGCCGAGGGCCCGGAAGGGCCCGCTGATCCCCCCGACCCTGGCTGGGGTCACCTCGGAGTAGTTCCAGGTCGTGACTGTCACCTGGTCGAGGAGCTCCCCGATCGCCTTGAGCGCCAGCCCCTTATACTCCAGGGCCTGGCCCAGCCCCGCGAGGAAGGGGCCATCGACGGCCTTTTCTTTAGAGGACTTGTAATAGCCCTCCAGGAACGGCCTCAGCCCGACGGCGATGAAGAGGCCGTCCAGGAGGCTCAGCTCGTCCTTGCTCAGCCTGGGGAGGCTCCCCGAAAGCTGGAGCGCGAGAAGGCGCTCCCGCTCCAGGAGGGCCATCGTCTCCCCGGCTAGGCCTTGGAAGAGAGCGGGTAGCTCCTCGAGTGTGGCCTGGACCGCCTGTCCGGCAAAGAAGAGGAACTGATCGATCGCCTGGAAGGCGGCATAGCTCTCTTCCCCTGCTTCAGCCCCGGCTTGGATCGTCACCTCGAGCTCATTGCTCCGGCCCTCGGCCGTCTGGACCATGATCTTAGCTCG
>JAPWVC010000111.1 GCA_028275195.1 Candidatus Acetothermia bacterium | reverse complement strand
TGCGTCACCGGCGTCTCCGGCTCGGGGAAGTCCACCCTAGTCGAAGAGATTTTGTATCGCGGCGCAGCTCACCGGCTCCACCTCAAAGCTGAGAGGCCCGGAGAACACGAGGCGATCCTCGGCCTTGAGCAGATCGATAAGGTCATCGACATCGATCAGTCGCCGATCGGAAGGACCCCCCGCTCCAACCCCGCCACCTACATCGGGGTCTTCGACCTGATCCGGAGGGTCTTCGCCCAGGTCCCAGAATCGAGGATGCGCGGCTACAGGCCTGGAAGATTCTCCTTTAATGTGAAAGGCGGGCGGTGCGAGGCCTGCCGCGGGGACGGGCTGATCAAGATAGAGATGCACTTCCTCCCCGATGTCTATGTCCCCTGTGAGGTCTGCAAGGGGAGGCGCTACAACCGCGAGACGCTGCAGATCAAGTATAAGGGCCGCTCGATCGCCGATGTCCTGGAGATGACCGTCGAGGAAGCCCTGAGCTTCTTCGAGAACATCCCTCCGATCAAGAGGAAGCTCCAGACCCTCTACGATGTCGGGCTCGGCTACATCCAGCTCGGCCAGCCGGCTCCTCAACTTTCGGGCGGGGAGGCCCAGAGAGTGAAGCTGGCTGAAGAGCTCTCGAAGCGCTCGACCGGCCGGACACTCTACATCCTCGATGAGCCGACGACCGGGCTGCACATGGACGACATCAGGAAGCTCCTGAATGTCCTCCACCGGCTGGTCGACCTAGGGAATACGGTGGTGGTCATCGAGCACAACCTGGATGTGATCAAGACCGCTGACTGGATCATCGACCTCGGCCCGGAAGGCGGGGACGAAGGGGGCTACATCGTGGCCGAGGGAACCCCGGAAGAGGTGGCCGCGGTCCAGGAGTCTTATACCGGCCAATTCCTGAGGAAGCTCCTCCCGGCAAGAGCGCCGGCGCTGAGCCGGTCAGGCTGACTGGATCGAGAACAGCCCGGGGACTCTTGACTTCGACTTCCCTCCCGCCTCGATTTTGGCGATAATTAAGCTGAACAATGGGCACGAAGATCGACCGGCGACTGGAGCTCGAGGCCCAGGTCCTCTTCCACCTCTGGGCCGAGGGGGCAACCCCCTTCCGCCGACTGTTGGAGCTCCTCAAGGTCCAGCAGCCGGCGGCCCAGGCCGCGCTCGTCAGCCTCATCAGCAAAGGCTATATCTATAAGCTCTTTGACTCTCCGGGGGACGAGACCGGCTCGATCTACTACCTTACCTCCAGCGCCCGGGATCGGTTGAGAAAGATCTTCCAGGGCGATCCGCGCTATCACCTCCAACAGCTCTGGCACGCCCTGAAGCGGGAGGAGACCAAGCTCCCCCAGCTCCGCCTCGGCTAGCCTAGCTAGGACCTTCCGGCCACTTCGGGAACCAGCTCGCCCCCCTCCTGGAGCCGGAGGCGGCGGAGGGAGATGAGGGCGAGCAGGAGGACGAAAGAGGCGAAAGCGAAGGTCGCGGGGTATCCGAACCCGTCGGCGATATACCCCCCGAGGAGCGAGCCGAGGATCCACCCCACCCCGATGAGGGCATTATAGACCCCCAGAGCCTGGCCCTGTGCCTCCTCCGGGGCCAGCTTCGCCGTGATGCTGATCGAGGTGACATTCGTCATCGCCCAGGTCGTGCCGGTGAAGAGGAAGAGGACCACGATCGCTGGGATGCGGAGGGCCGGATGAGCAAGGGGGAGGAGGGCCGCTAAGGGGAAGATGATCATCCGGACAGTGAGGGCTAGCCATTGGATCTGCCAGTTCCCGAACCGCTCGGCCAGCCGCCCAGCCCGGCTGTGGAGGAGGGTCGAAGTCCCACTGTGGACCGTCCAAAGGGCATAGATGACGAAGTTATCCAGATGGAGAGCCTGGCGGAAGAAGACCGGCAAGGGGACGAAGAAGGCCGCGAGGCCCATGAAGATGAGGATCACCGCGCGATAGTAGCGGGTCAACTTCCTCCCGAACCGGTTCTCCCCGCGGAAGAGCTCGAGGAGCCGCTTCGGCCTGGCTAGATAATAGAGATGGAACGGGGCATAACGGAACCGTTCGATCAGCATGTTCCCCATGGCCACGGCCACCCCGGGGAAGCCGCGCTGCTCGAGCCGGCCCCCTCTCTCCCTCAGCAGGCGGAGGACCAAGGCCGCGGCGACCAGATCGAGCACCGCAAGCGGATAGAAGAGGGCCCGGAGCCCACCGTCAGCCAGCCGCCCGGCCAGGCGGCTCCAGATCGCCCCCAGGGCCAATCCGCTCACCCACCCGGCCCCGGTATAACGGTTGAACCGCCCGATCCGCGACTCCCAGTGGTCTCGCGCCACCCCCTCGATCGCTAAGATCGTCGAGACCGCTGCGCTGGCCACCCAGAAGGAGTTCATCAGCGCATTGAGCAGGATCAACTGCCACATGCTCCGGACCAGGCTCATCAAGAGGAGCGCGCACCCGGCCCCGAGGAAGGCGAGGAGGACGAACGGCTTCCGCCGGCCTAGACGGTCAGAGAGCCTCCCCCAGAGGATGGAGAAGGGGACTCCAGCGAGCGAGGCCGCGCTCGCCATCAGCCCGATCTGGCCGACCGTCCCCCCAAGGGCCGTCGCGGCAAAGAGTGGTAAGAGGAGCGAAGCGCCCCCGGCGGCGACGAAGGCGCAAGTGAAGGCCCAAAACCACCGCTCTGCTCGCTCCATATCCCTTGGAAGTATAAGGCCCGCCTGCTCCCCCGCAAGTGGTAAATAAAAAATCCAGGCAGCGCCCTACTCTCCCGGCCCCTCGCGAGGCCAGTACCATCGGCGCAGGAGGGCTTAACTGCCGTGTTCGGGATGGGAACGGGTGTTTCCCCTCCGCTATCTTGCCGCCTGGAAGCCCTTTGATCCTTGAAAAGTGAATAGAGTGTGGAGAGCAAGCGATCGGTCGATTAGTACCGCTCGGCTCAACACGTTACCGTGCTTACACCTGCGGCCTATCTACCTCCTTATCTCGGAGGGACCTAGGAGACCTCATCTTGGGAGTGGCTTCGTGCTTAGATGCCTTCAGCGCTTATCCAACCCGGACTTAGCTACCCAGCGGTGCCCCTGGCGGGACAGCTGGCACGCCAGCGGTCCGGCCCTCCCGATCCTCTCGTACCAGGGAGAGAACCCCTCAAGTCTCCTGCGCCCACAGCGGATATGGACCGACCTGTCTCACGACGGTCTGAACCCAGCTCGCGTTCCCCTTTAATCGGCGAACAGCCGAACCCTTGGGACCTGCTTCAGCCCCAGGATGGGAAGGGCCGACATCGAGGTGCCGAACCTCGCCGTCGATGTGAACTCTCGGGCGGGACTAGCCTGTTATCCCCGGGGTAACTTTTATCCGATGATCACCGGTCCTTCCACACGGTGCCGGTGGGTCACTAGGGCCCGCTTTCGCGCCTGCTCGGCTTGTAAGCCTCACAGTCAAGCCCCCTTCTGCCCTTGCACTCCACGCCGGATCTCCAACCCGGCTGAGGGGACCTTTGCGCGCCTCCGTTACTCTTTAGGAGGCGACCGCCCCAGTCAAACTGTCCGCTAAGCACTGTCCCCCCGCCGCTGCTAACGGCTGGAGGTTAGAGCCTCAGCATCAGCAGGGTGGTATCTCACCGACGGCTCCCCGACCCCTGGCGGGATCGGTTCACAGCCTCCCACCTATCCTGCACAGCTAATGCCAAGACCCAATGCCAAGCTCCAGTAAAGCTCCACGGGGTCTTTCCGTCCTGCTGTGGGTCACCGGCATTGTCACCGGTGTTTCAATTTCACCGAGCCCTCCGTCAAGACAGCGCCCTAGTCGTTGGACCTTTCATGCGCGTCGGAACTTACCCGACAAGGAACTTCGCTACCTTAGGACCGTTTGTCTTCTGTTATGTTCCCTTCATTTGGGGGAACACAGCCCACCGATGTGGGCTCTCCACATCGCTGTGGAGACCGGACCATCTCTTCACCCTCATGGGGTGCCCGACGTATGGTCTCTGAGGATTCCCTGAGCCGTGCCAGGATCTGCTCCTCGCTATACCGCCGCTTCCCGCCATCATTCATCTCGCGACGGATCTCAAGGATCTTCTTGATCCCCTCCTGGTGGAGGTGTGCCCCCTGCTTCATTAGCTCCGCGATCTGGCAGAACTTGGCGAAGTCCCGCTTCTTCTTGGCTGAGAGGAAATGG
>JAPWVC010000110.1 GCA_028275195.1 Candidatus Acetothermia bacterium | reverse complement strand
GTGGTCTTCCCCTTGGTCCCGGTGATCCCGACGGTGTAAAGCCTCCTCGTCGGATGATCAAAGAAGGCCGCGGCGAGCAAGGCCAGTGCTCGGCGGCTATTGGAAACTTGAATGTATGTCACATCCTCGAGGGAGAGAGCCCTCTCCCCGATAATCGCGACCGCACCGCGCTCGATCGCCTCAGGGATATAATCGTGCCCATCATGCTTGCTCCCAGGGATGGCGACGAAGAGGCTCCCCGGGCCGACGGTGCGAGAGTCGAAAGCGATCTTGTGAATCTCGCCCTCGAGCTTGCCCGAGCTTGTGATCACTTCATGCTCGAGGGCCCGTAGCAGGGCTTCTAGTCTCATACCTTTAGGTGCTAGCCTAGCCCTCAGCCTCTAGAGGTCAAGCTAGATATCGAGGCGGGTGAACTTATCCGCATTCTCCTTGATAAAGTCCCGCCTCGGGGCGACCTCGCTCCCCATGAGGAGGGTGAAGAGTTCGTCCGCCTCCAGGGCATCATTGATCGTGACTCGCTTCAAGATCCGGTTCTTGGGGTTCATCGTCGTCTCCCAGAGCTCCTCGGGGTTCATCTCTCCCAGCCCCTTGAACCGCTTGACCTCAAACTTCCCGTCCTGTTCCTCCCGGAAGCGGCGGAACTCCTCCTCGTCGTAGAAGTAGAGCTTCTCCCCGCCCCGCTTGACCTGGTAGAGAGGGGGCTTGGCGATGTAAACATAGCCCTGTTCAATCAGAGGGCGCAGGTTCCGGAAGAAGAAGGTCAAGAGCAGCGTCCGGATGTGGGCCCCATCAATATCGGCGTCACACATCAGGATGATCTTGTGGTAGCGGAGCTTCGCGGGATCGAACTCCTCCCGGATCCCCGCTCCAAGGGCCGTGATCACGGAGTTCAGCTCCTTGTTCTCCAGGAGCTTGGAGAGGTGGGCCTTCTCCACATTGAGGACCTTCCCCCGCAAGGGCAAGATCGCCTGGAACTCCCGGTCCCGGCCCTGCTTGGCGCTCCCGCCGGCGGAGTCGCCCTCGACGATATAGAGCTCGGACTTGGCTGGGTCGCGACTGGCGCAATCCGCGAGCTTCCCCGGGAGGGCCGTGGAGGTGAGGAGGCTCTTCCTCCGGGTCAACTCCCTAGCCCGCTTGGCTGCCTGGGAGGCCTGCATGGCCGTGACGGCCTTCTCCAGGATCTTTCGGGCGATCCCAGGGTTCTTATTCAAGAAGCGGGCGAGGTTCTCCCGGACGAAGTTGTAGACCAGTTCTTGGACCTCGGGGTTCCCGAGCTTGGTCTTGGTCTGGCCCTCGAACTGCGGCTCGCGGAGCTTGACGCTGATGATGGCACAGAGCCCTTCGCGGACATCGTCCCCTTCGAGGTTCGGGTCGTCCTTCCCCAGGATCCTCTTCTCCCTGGCATACTCATTGAGGACTCGCGTGAGGGCCGACTTGAAGCCGGTAAGGTGGGTCCCGCCCTCCTTAGTGTTGATGTTATTCGCAAAGGAGTAGATCGCCTCATCATAACTTGAGGTGAAGAGGATGGCCGCCTCGAGCTGATACTCTTCCCCGATCTGGCTGAAGAAGTAGATTGGCTCATCATGGAGCGGTTCCTTCCCCTCGCTGAGGGCCTTGACATAGGCGGCAATCCCGCCGTCGAACTTGAAAGTCCGCTCGACCTCGGCAATCCGGTTGTCCAGCTTGATGGTGAGGCCGGGGTTGAGGTAGGCCAACTCTCGCAAGCGGTGTGAAAGCTTGGCGAAGTCATACCTAAAGTCCCCGAAGATCTCCCTATCAGGGAGGAAGGTCACGGTCGTCCCGGTCCCCTCGGCCTCGCCCACGACCTCTAGCTCGCTCGTCTTCTTCCCCCGCATGAAGGTCTGGCGATGGAGCTTCCCATCCCGCTTGACCTCGACCTCTAGGTATTCCGAGAGGGCATTGACCACGGAGACCCCGACCCCATGGAGCCCGCCGCTCACCTTATAGGTCTGGCCATCGAACTTGCCCCCAGCATGGAGGGTGGTCAGGACCAGCTCGACGGTATTCTTCCCCTCGGGGTGCATCTCGGTAGGGATCCCCCGACCATTGTCGATCACTGTCACCTTCTTATCAGGGTGGATGATGACCTCGATCTCGGTGCAGAAGCCGGCCATGGCCTCATCAATGCTGTTATCGACGACCTCCTCGATGAGGTGCATCAGCCCCTCAGGCCCGGTCCCACCGATATACATCCCCGGCCGGCGCCGAACTGCCTCTAGGTCCTCCAGGACCTTAATCTGCTCCGCGGTATATTCGACTACTCTCTCCATCTCCTTTCCCCCTCGGGGGATTCTAGCACATGTAGACCTGTTTAGCAAAATCTCACCCCCAGCTTCCCCAGTGTAGCGGCAAGAGCCGGAGCCGTGCAAGGTCGGGAGAGAGATGGAGTCAGGAAAGGGATCACCTAGCCCTGGCCATAGCCCGCCGGGCTTGAATTGAGAAGCGGTCAATCCTCGAACTCCGGCCGCTGGCGGCTCCTTTTACGCGCGCTCCGGGCCTGCTTAGCGCGCAGGCGCCTCTCCTGCGCGGCCCGGCTGGGGCGGGTCGGCCGCCGGGCCTTGCGTGGGCGGAGGGCCAGTGCGAGCAGGCCCTGAAAGCGAGCGATCGCCTCTTGCCGATTCCGCCACTGGCTCCGGGATGAACTGGCGATGAGATGCAAGACCCCATCTTTATCGATGTAGCTCTTGAGCCGCTCCAGGAGCTGGGCCTTCTCCGCCGCCCCGAGGCTCGGGGAGCGGCCCACATCGAAGAGCAGCTCGACCCGCGTCTCCACGCGATTGACATGCTGGCCTCCGGGGCCGCTGCTCCGGCTGAAGCGGAACCGCAGCTCTTCGAGCGGGATCGTCACCTGGGGCGTGATCCGGAGAGCCTTCTCCTCACTCGATCCCGATGGAGATATCATCCCCTGAATGATAGAATATAGGCAGCGGCTATGGAAGTCTATGTGGTCCACTACGGTGAGCTAGCCCTCAAGGGGAAGAACCGCGGCCTCTTCGAGGGGGCACTGGTCAGGAACATCACGGCCAGGCTCGATGGCCGCCGCGTCAAGAGGCGGTATGGCCGGCTAATTGTCGAGGGCTGGGGACCGGAGGTCGAGGGGGCCCTCGGCTCGATCCCGGGGATCAAGCACTTCGCCCGGGCCGAGAGCGTGGCACTCGATATTGAGGCGATCAAGGGCGCGGCCCTCCGCCTGGCCAAGGCGGCCCCTCCTGGCCCGTTCGCGGTCAGGACCAAGCGGGCGAATAAGGCCTTCCCCCTCACTTCCCTGGAGGTCAATCGCCTCGTCGGGGAGGCGATCACGGCAGAGACGGGTCGGGCCGTCTCCCTGTCTGAGCCGGCACTGACGATCTACATCGAGATCTGTGAAAGGGAGGCTTATGTCTATGCCGAGCGACTCCCCGGCCTCGGCGGCCTGCCCGTCGGGACCTCAGGGAAGGTGGTCGCGCTCGTCTCCGGAGGGATCGATAGCCCCGTGGCGGCCTTCTTGATGATGAAGCGGGGGTGCGAGGTCGTCCTCCTCCACTTCTTCAACGAGACCCTTCACTCCCTGAAGGTCCGCGGGAAGATCATCTCCCTGGGGGAGAGGCTAGCCCACTTCCAAGGCGAGCTCAAGCTCTATATGGTCCCCTTTGGCAGCCTCCAGCGGGAGATCATCAGGGCCGTCCCGGCGAGGTATCGGATGCTCGTTTATCGGCGGACGATGATGAAGCTCGCTGAGGAGATCGCCCGCCTCGAGGGGGCCAAGGCCCTCGTCACCGGGGACAGCCTGGCCCAGGTCGCGAGCCAGACCCTCGAGAACCTGAGGTTAATTTATGAGGCCACTCGCTACCCCGTCCTGGCCCCGCTGATCGGCTCCGACAAGGAGGAGACGATCGCCCTCGCCCGGAAGATCGGGACATACGAAATCTCCATCTTGCCCTACGAGGACTGCTGCTCCTTCATGGTCGCGCCCCACCCCGAGACCCACGGCAGGCCGGAGGTGATCGCCGAGCTGGAGAAGGGCCTGGTCTTGGACCTCGCCGGGGCGATCAGCCGGGCCGAGATAGAATCCTTCGACCTCAGTCGAGCCAAGCCTGGCCCACCGGCCCCTCCCCGGAACGGATCGGTCGATTGACCCGGGCAGGAGAGGGGAGAAATCCTCGGCTTGGACTCGAGCCGGAATCGATGGTAAACTTATGCCACCCGAGGGGCCAAATC
>JAPWVC010000109.1 GCA_028275195.1 Candidatus Acetothermia bacterium | reverse complement strand
TCGAGCACAACCAGCGGGGGGAGATGTTCGCCCTCATAGCGGAGCTGGCCGTAAGGGTCGTCCTCGATGATCGGGACACCCGCTTCGGCGGCCAGCTCGACCAGCCGGCGGCGCCGCTCCAGGGAGAGTGTCACTCCCGTCGGATTCTGGAAGTTGGGCAAGGCGTAGATGAACTTCGGCCCGGCCCGGAGCGCCTCTTCTAGATAATCGGTCCGCAGGCCCTCATCGTCCATGGGCACGCCGATATACTCCGCTTGATAGGCGTTCCAGGCCTGGAGCGCGCCGAGATAGGTCGGCCGCTCCACTAGTATGCGATCTCCGGGATTGAGGAAGACCCGCCCCAGAAGGTCGAGCGCCTGCTGCGAGCCGCTGGTGATCAGGACATTCTCCGGCTTCACCACGATCCCGTAGCGGGCGGTGTGCCGGGCGATCATCTCCCTCAAGGGGCGATACCCCTCGGTCGTGCTATACTGGAGGGCCTCGGGGCCATGCTCGCTCAAGACCCGGTCCGCGGCGGCCCGGAACTCTTGAATGGGGAAGACCTCCGGGGCGGGGAGCCCGCCGGCGAAGGAGATCACCTCCGGTCGCTCAGTCAGCTTCAAGAGCTCGCGGATGATCGAGCTCCGCATCCTTCCCATCCGCAGGGCATACCGCTCCTCCCAAAGGGTCTTCATCGCAACCCCTCTTCTCCAAGGCTCGCCCTCTCCTCCTCCAGCGGCTCGAGCCGGTGGCAGAAGGTCTGCCCCTCGCCGCAGCCTTGGCATTCCAGTTGCAAAGTCGTATGGCCGATCCCCAGCTTGCGGAGCCGCGCTTGGAGGGCTGTGCAGACCCCCGCGGTCGCCGCGAGTGGCTGGTCCTCGACCCGGACATGGGCCGCCAGCGCGATGAGTTGGGGAGTGATCGCCCAGACATGAAGGTCGTGGACATCGAGCACCCCGGGGACGGACTCCATCGCGCGGGCCACCTCTTCCAGGTCGAGTCCACGCGGAGGGAGCTCCAGCAGGACAGATCCGGCCTCGCGGAGGACCCTCAGGCCGCCGAGCAAGATCAACAGGCCGATCAGGGCGCTCATGGTCGGGTCGGCATAGTTCCAGCCGGTGAGCTTGATGATCAGTCCGGAGGCGATCACCCCGACCGAGGCGAGGCCATCCCCCAGCACATGGAGCCAGGCGCTCTTGATGTTCAGGCTCTCCCGCCGGCCGCGGCGGAGGAGCCCGGCCATCGCCAGGTTCGCCACCAGCCCGACCGAGGCGATCGCCAGCAGCTCCGTGGTCCCGATCTCGGGCGGGGCGAAGAACCGCTGGTAGGCCTCGCGGAAGATCAGGGCGGCTATGACGATGAGCGTCGTCCCATTGATCAACGCGACCATGATCCCCACACGGTGGTAGCCGAAGGTGGCCTTGGCACTGGCCGGCCGCGCGGCGAGCCTCAACGCAAACCAACTGAGCCCGAGGGCCAGCGCATCGCCGAAGACATGCCCAGCATCGCTCAAGAGGGCCAGGCTCCCCGAGATGAGCCCGCCGACGAGCTCTAAAACGAAGATCGCCGCCGAGAGCGCAAACGCCCAGGCCAGCCGGTTGCTCATCGATCCCTCTTGATCGCGCATTTCCCCTATCCTATCGCAGCAGCCCCCGGACGACCGTTTCGACCGCCTCCTCTTCGGAGAGCCCGCGGGCCATCAAGGTCTCTAATTCCTTCTTATCGATGCTCCCGATCGCCGCCTCGTGGGTCAGCTTGGCCCGCTCGTCCACTACCGTCAGCTTGGGGACGGCGACCGCCTTGGCCTCAGTCCCTCTCAAGATTTCAGTGCAATCGATATGGCCCCGGGCGAACGGGGCTGCCCCGACGGCCTCGCCGGCGAATTCGGCCTCCGCTCGGTCCTGGAGGACGATCCGGCTCTTGACTAGCCCCCGGGCCTGCGCGCCCTCCAGGTAGAGCGAGTCCTTGATCCTAATCCGATCGTCTCCCTTGCCATAGACCTTGGCCAGGAGCTCAGCGGTCGCTCTAGCCTCGAGATGGACCTCATAGTCGATGTCGAGCCTCCCGACCATGCCCTGGATCAGCTTGAACTCGCTACGGTATCTCCCGCCCTCCGCAATGGCTATCCTCGCGTGGGGATAGACCTCCGCTCCGCCCGCGGGGCCGTGGAAGTGAGCCTCGTTGTATTCCATCTCCGCTCCCGCACCGATCTGGGCTTCGGCCTCCATGATATGCTGGACTTTGACGGCATTAGGGAAGGAGCAGTGGGCCAGGAATCTCACGCTGGCCCCCGGGCCGACCTTGAAATGGGAGATGATCCGCTGGACACCCTCCTTCGGCAATAGCCCGAAGCAGAGATGGACCGGCTGTGCGATGATCGCCCCTGGCTCTACCTCGATGTGGGCTTTGATCCCATCGGCTAGTTCTTCAACCTCTATCTCCAGCCCCGGGAGCTTGTTCAAGCCTAGGATATGATTGCCGCTCACCACCAGGCTGCCGAAGCGGTGATCGCGTAGTGCTTGTGCATCGCCGCCCGACTGCTCGTAAGCTCGGGCAATGGCCGCGAACTCCTTGGAGTAATCGAGCTCTACTGCCTTCCTCATCGCTGCCCCTCCAGCTGTTCCAGCTCCGGCTCGTTCACATGGTCGCACCGCTTGCAATTCTCCTTATAGAACCGGACGACCTCCTCCGGCTCGCCGGTCTTCAGGACCCTTCCCGCGCAGAGGTGTGAGGCCCGATGGGCGGCCCGGGCGAACTCCTCCCGATGGGTGATCAACAGCACCGTTATCCCGCGGCGGTTCATTCCCCTGATGACCTCCATGATATCTGCCAGCGAGAGGACATCGATCCCCGAATCGGGCTCGTCCAGAATGGCCAATCTCGGGTTCATCGCCAGGACGGCGGCCAGCTCGACCCGCTTCCGCTCCCCGCCGGAGAGGTGCTCGTTCAATGTCCGGGCGAGGTAATTCGCGGCCGGGAGGCCGACCAGCTCTAGGCACTCCGCGATCGTGGGGCTGGTGCCTCCGCTCTGCCGGGCAATCTCGAGATACTCTTTGATCGTCAGTCCCTCGAAGCTCGCCGGCTGCTGCCAGGCGAGGGTGATCCCGAGCCTTGCCCGCTCGGTGACCGATCTATCGGTGATCTCCTGACCGGCGAAGTAGATCCGGCCACGCTGGGGTCGGTAGCCCGCGAGGCCCATGATCGTGTAGGCTAGAGTCGATTTCCCTGTCCCGTTAGCCCCGAGGAGCGCATGGATCTCGCCCTCGGCGACCTCCAGCTCGAGCCCCCGGAGGATCGGCCTCCCATCCAATTCGAGGAAGAGCCCCTCAATCTTGAGCATCGGTATCCAGGTCCTGATCAGCGAACCTCCTCATCAGACATCGCGTCCATTTTGGCCCCTCTTGCTGCCTGATATTATCAATTGCCATATGAGTCGATTAGGATCTGTTCACGAGGCACCCCCTTGGCTCTGAGGACCCTGAGGGTTGCCTCCACGGTCTTCCGCGGACCAGCGACATAGACGTCCCGCCCTGAGATCTCGAATCGGCTAGCGGCCAGAGCATCATAGCAAGTCCCATTGCGAAACTCTAAGCCCGAGGGGACTATGAAGCCCTCGGAGACCGTGCGGGCCGTCAGCACACAGCGAAAGTTTGGATTGCTCTTCGCCCAGCTGGAGAGTAGATCCAGCTCATAAAAGTCGTTTGTGTCGGTCACGCCCCAAAACAACGCAAGGTCGCGCTCGGGCGTAAGCTTAAGCTGCTGCTCGATCATCGCCTTAATCGGCGCGAAGCCAGTGCCCCGTGCCACGAAGAGCAATGGCTTGTCCAGGGGGGAGCGCACCACGAAGTGGCCCAGTGGGCCTCGGACAGTCAGCACGTCGCCCACCTTCATCTGCTCGAAAGCCCAGGTGGTGAAGCGACCCCCTTCGATGCGATGGAGATGCAGCTCGATGCGCCCGTCCTCCCGCGGCGCGTTGCCGATGGAGTATGCGCGAGACATCCATTGTGTCCCCGGCACCCAAATCTCCAGATACTGGCCGGGGATAAATTGGCACATGCAGTCCTCTTCTCCAAAGGGCTCGAGGCTCACCAAGAGGTTCTTATCTCCAATCGGCTCCTTCCGCGTGACGGTCAGGCGGACCAGGCGGTCAGGGTGGGGCAAAGCCTCCTGCCAGGCCAGCTCGTCTCGGCGGGCCAACAGCTCATCCTCGACAGCGTGGTGCACCTCGGGCCGTTCCAAGAGCTCGGCGATGGTCTCCAGGGGTGGGAAGCTGA
>JAPWVC010000114.1 GCA_028275195.1 Candidatus Acetothermia bacterium | reverse complement strand
AGTTGGTGGCCCATCACTTGCTCCTAGCTGTTGGCTAACCCGGGGAGCGTGCGAGGCCTCTTGCCACTCAGAGGATCTCAATTTGATAATCCTCGACCTGGACCTCCGGCTCCCGCTCGAGGAGCTCCACGACCTTGGCTAAGATCCGCTCGTTCAACTCCCCATCCTTCGAGACCAGGGCCACCCCCAGCTCGGCCCGCCGGCGGTCGTCGAGTGCCCCGACCTCGGCGATCGAGACATTGAACTCCCGCTTGACCTTAGCGATCAGGCCCTTGATGATCGAGCGCTTATCCTTGAGTGAGCAGGGGACCGGGAGGTAGAGCTTGACCAGGACCGTTCCGACCCGCATCTTCTCACTCCCAACCACCGCCTAGGCGGGCTGGAGCTTCCGCAGGATGAAGACCTCGAGGAGGTCCCCCTTCCGGACATCGTTGAAGTTCTCGATCCGCAGGCCGCACTCCTTCCCTTGCTCGACCTCCTTGACATCCTCATCGAACCGGCGGAGGCTCCGAATCGGCCCCTGGAAGACCTCGGCCCCATTCCGGAGCACGCGGACTCGGGCATCTCGGCTGACCAGCCCCTCACGGACATAGCAGCCGGCGACGACCCCGACCCTGGGGATGTTGAAGACCGCGCGGACCTCGGCCAGCCCGAGCTTGACCTCCTCGAACTTGGGGGCGACGGCGCTCCTCAGGAGCTCCTCGACCCACTCCGTCAGCTCATAGATGATCTCCGAGCGCTTGATCACCACCCCTTGGGCCTGGGCTAACTCCCCGATCTTCTTGTCCACATCGACCCGGAAGCCGATGATCACGGCCCCCTTCTCCTCCGAGGAGGCGAGGAGGACATCATTCTCATTGATCTGGCCTACCCCAGCATAGAGGATGACCAAATCGATCCCCTCGACCTTCAGCCGCTGGAGCTCGCCCTCGAGGGCCTCGAGCGAGCCGACGGTATCGGCCTTGAGGATCAGGTTCAGCTCCTTGGCCTGAGCCTTCCGGAGCTGCTGCTGGAACCGCTCCATTGCCGAGAGCTTGGTCTTGGCTAGCTTGGCCTCTCGCTCCTCCTCCTGCCGGAGGGAAGCCAGCTCTTTCGCCCGCTCAAGGTCGCCGATCACCTCCAGCCTAATCCCCGCTGGAGGGACCTCGGAGAGGCCGAGGATCTGGACCGCCGAGCCGGGCGGGGCCTCCTTCATCGGCCGGCCGCGCTCGTCCAGGAGGGTCCGGATCCGGCCGTAGGCCGTCCCCGCCAGCACGACATCCCGCTCGTGAAGGGTCCCGTCCTTGATGATCGCCGTGGCCACTGGCCCCTTCGCCCGGTCCAGGTAGCTCTCGATGATGTAGCCCTCGGCCGGCTTCTTGGGGTCAGCCCGCAGGTCGGCCATCTCCGCGAGGAGGAGGATCATCTCCAAGAGCTCATCGACATTCTGGCCGGTGAGGGCGCTGATCGGGACCACTATGGTCTCCCCACCCCACTCCTCGGGGGTGAGCCCTTCCTTCGCGAGCTGCTCCTTCACTCGATCAGGGTCGGCCTCTCGTTTATCCATCTTGTTGAGGGCCACGATGATCGGGACATTCGCGGCCCGGGCGGGAGAGATCGCCTCCTTCGTCTGGGCCATGACCCCGTCGTCCGCAGCCACTACCAGGACCGCGATATCGGTCACCTGAGCCCCGCGCTGCCTCATCTGGGTGAAGGCCCGATGGCCCGGGGTGTCGATGAAAGTAATCTTTTTACCGTTGTATTCGACCTGGTAGGCCCCGATCGACTGGGTGATCCCCCCGACCTCCTTTTGGGCTACGCGGCTCTTCCGAATATAGTCCAAGAGCGTGGTCTTCCCGTGGTCGACATGGCCGAGGACGGTCACGACCGGTGGGCGAGGGAGGAGGGCCGCTCGCTCCTTCACCTCTTCCTCCTTCTTAGCCTCGACCTTGACCTTTTCCTCAACCTTGAGCTCGACCGCCGGGGTCGGGGGTGGAGGAGCTGGAGGAGTCGGCTCTTTAGGCTTGGGAGCGAAGAGCTCCCGGAGCGCTTGATACTCCCCCTCCTCGAGGGTGTTGAACCCACTATGCTTCTCGACCCCCACCTGAGCAAGGAGCTTGAAGAGCTCCGTAAGCGGGAGCCCCATCTCCTTGGCCACTTCGTAGAGCCGCTTCTTCGCCACCGCTCCTCCTTACGTGGGAATATACTAAATCTCTCCAGGGCTGTCAATGGCAAAACTGGGCACTTGCCAGCATGGCCCGAGGAGGCAGAAGCACACCCCCTCAACTCGCCCCCGCCGGCCGGTGTATATCAGGTGCCGAGGCAGAGTCAAGGAAGAGGTAGGACAGGAAGGAGTCGAGAAGGGAAGGAGGGGATCGAAGATGAAGTGGATCTACATCCAGGTGAAGGGCTGGCACGGCCTGGGCGCGATCATGATCCCCCCGGGGCTGACCGTCTCCGAGCTGAAGCTCCTCCTCGGGCTCGATCTGGGGAGCAACCTCTTGGTCCCGGCCTCCTTCTTCCCCCTCCCCGGCGGGGCCCGCCTCGACGAGCTGCTTGACGAATTCGATACCGTTTACATCGAGCCCTAGCCTGGCCCAGTCTAGCTAGCTGGACGGAGCTAGACGGCCTCTGCGGGACCTGTTATACTGGGGGTGCGCTTGAGTAGAGGGACAGGCAGGGAAAGGGATGCAACAGCTCAAGCTGCAGCTCGAGCTCGGGAGGCGGAGGCGAGTCGCCCGAGAGTTGACCGTCGTCGAGGGCTTCCATCAGGTCGGGTCGCGCGGGGACTTCCTCATCGAGATGCATGGCCCCCATCGGATTTATACTCTCTCCAGCTTCATCCCTGAGGGGTTCATCGGGGAGTATAATGGCCGGTCCGCCGGGCCCTACCGCTACCGCGTCCTGGTGACGGTGGAGGAGCTTGAGTAGCGAGCCGCGCCTTAGCCAGTCGCTCGAGGCTTAGAGCTTGGAGGGGCTCGGGCTAATAGGTTGAGGAGGCAGATGGAGAGCGTGGAGTTGCTGCGGTCGTTATCCGACGCTTTTGGCGTCTCCGGCTTCGAGGGCGAGGTCCGGGAATTGATCCGCCGGCTCATCGAGCCCTATGTCGACGAGCTAAAGGTCGACCCCTTGGGGAACCTGATCGCGACCAAGCGCGGGAAGAGCGACTTCAAGCTGATGCTCGATGCCCATATGGACGAGGTCGGGCTGATGATCAGCTACATCGAGGACGAAGGCTACCTCCGATTCGCCACCATCGGGAGCTGGGACGAGCGGATCATCCCGGCTCAGGCAGTGACGATCCAGACCCGCGCGGGGGCTAAGGTCCGCGGGGTCATCGGCTCAGCTCCTCCGCACATCCTCAAGAGAGAGGAGCTCGAGCGGCCGCTCAAGCTCGAGGAGATGTTCATCGACATTGGGGCCTCATCGCGGGCGGAAGTCGAGGAGCGAGGGGTCCGGATTGGCGACCCAGCGGTGATCCACTACCCCTGCGAGCGGCTCAACGAGCTTTACCTTCGCGGGAAGGCCCTGGACGACCGGGCCGGGTGTGCCGTGCTCATCGAGACCCTCAAGAGTTTGGGGGATGAGGAGCTGCCCTTCATGCTAGTTTGCAACTTCGCCGTCGGGGAGGAGGTCGGGCTCCGCGGGGCCCGGACTGCGGCCTACCAGATCGAGCCGGATATCGCTATCGCCGTCGAGGGGACGATCGGGGCAGATATGCCCGGGGTCCCCAAGCACAAGCAGCCCGTGGTCCTCGGGCGTGGTCCGGCCCTCACCGTGGCCGATAGGTCGATCATCGTCCATCGTGAGCTCTTGGAGGCCCTGGAGCGGACGGCCGTGGAGAATGGGATCCCCTATCAGTATAAGCTCCCGGTCTACGGCGGGACCGATGCCGGGGAGATCCACCTCTCTCGCGGCGGGGTCCGCACGGCGGTCGTTTCCGTCCCCTGTCGCTACATCCACTCGCCGCACAGCCTCTTGCGGCTCGATGACTTCGAGGCGACCGTCAGGCTG
>JAPWVC010000027.1 GCA_028275195.1 Candidatus Acetothermia bacterium | reverse complement strand
GTAGCCTTCATCCGGAGCTACAGGGTCTAGAGCCCAAGGCAAGGGCCAGGAACTCCCGGATCGCCTGATTCAACTGCTCGGGCTGCTCCAACATCACCATATGCCCCGCCCCTTCGATGACCTTAAGGCTCGCATTAGGGATATGGTCCCGCAGGTATTCCGAATACTTCACCGGAGTTAGCTTATCCTCTCTCCCGCAGACGATGAGGGTCGGGACCCCGATCTGGCCGAGCTTATCCATCACATCGAAGGAGTCACAGGTCAGGAGGTCTCGTAGCAGGGTCTTCTGCCCATTCCGGCGCATCTGCTCCCGGGCCTTCGCGAGGAGCTTCGGCTCGGGCTTCTTGGCAAAGGCCCAGTCCAAGATCAGTTCGACCGCGGCCTCGAAGTCCCTCTGGAGCAGCTCGAGGAGCTCGGGAAGGACCCGGAGACGAGCCCCGGTCCCGATCAGCCCGAGCCCGCCGATCCTGTCAGGATAGTGGAGGGCCACATTCAGGGCGATCGCCCCGCCGAGGGAGTGCCCGACGAGGAAGGCTCGCCCGGAGAGCCTCTCCAGGACGGCCAGGACATCCTCAGTGTAGGTCGAAAGGCCATTGCCCTCCCTGAACGGGCTCCTCCCATGGCCGTTCAAGTCGAGCGCAGCCACGGAGAAGGCCTCTCTCAAGCCCTTCACCTGGTAGCTCCAGAGGGTGTGATCCCCGCCGGAGCCGTGGACTAACAAGATGTCCTGTGCCCCTCGGCCGCTCAGGGAGAAGTAGAGCTGGCTCCTATCGAGCTTGATCGTTGGCATCCTCGGCTAAGACCAAGATGGGGAGGGCGCGGCCACCGTGAATCAGTAGCTTTTAGTGGCCGCGCAGCGATCGCTAGCCTGGACACGAACAAGCTCGGGCTGAGCGCGATCATGCCCGTTGTGTAGTCCGGCTGGCTCGCCCTCCTCTGCAAGAGGAAGGCGGCCAGGCGCTTGTTCTCCTCCAAGATAACCGTCATAAGCCCCTGCCTGCCCTTGACCTCGGTGAGGGTCTCCAGGGCGATCCCCTTGATCTCGAAGGAGTTGAGAGAGAGGCTCGTATGGTAGAGAAGCGTTCCGGCCAGATTGTAGACATCCACGCTCACCTAATGGGCTCCTTCCCCTCATTGAACACTCCGACCCAGGCCATCCAGTCCGAGGTCGTATTGTAAAAGGCTTCGCACGCTCTTACGAGTAGGCCGCCAGTCGGGTCGCCTGGATCGTCCCCTCCGGGGAGGCCTTGCCGCTGCTGGACTCGACCAGCGCGGCCACCAGTCCAGCCAGGCCTCCTAGGCCCAGATACTGGAGGAACCTCCGCCTGTCCGCTTTGGGGCCCTGCTCCTGCTCGCGCGCCA
Source organism: Candidatus Acetothermia bacterium (assembly GCA_028275195.1). Lineage (GTDB taxonomy): Bacteria > Bipolaricaulota > Bipolaricaulia > RBG-16-55-9 > JANLFV01 > JANLFV01. The sequence continues at coordinate 11,548 of JAPWVC010000027.1, read as the reverse complement.
TCGTTCCCGTCTCCTCTCTTCAAAAGATGGTAGAGCTAAACCCGCCTAGGCCATATCTCACCTCCCGGGCTGAGCATAAGGCGGCCCTCCCCGGATGTCAAAAGCCGCCTTCCGGGAGATTGACATCCCCGCGGGGCTGTGCTATGCTCAAACTTGAGATGCAGGCCACTGAGACGATGGCGATGCTCTTCTTCTTTGCCCCCTAAGGGGGGCATGAATTCCTCTTTCTCAATCCAACCTTGAGCGAGTTCCAAATCTAGAGTCCCATTTGGCAGAGCGAAGGATCTCTTGATAGAAAGGTTCGCCATGGTCCAGATCGAGGAGCTGAAGCAGAAGGTAGCGGCCCTCGCGGAAGAGGGCCGAGCGCGCCTGAAGGAGGTGGCTTCCCCTGAGGACTGCGAGGCCGCGCGCGTGGCCTTCCTCGGGCGGAAGGGGAAGATTACAGAGCTGGTCAAGTTCCTGCCCCACCTTCCTCCGGAAGAGAGGCCCGAGGCGGGCCGGCTGATCAACTCCCTCAAGGAGCAGTTCCAGGCGGAGCTGGATCGCCGCTTGCGCGAACTGAAGGCCCAGGAAATAGAGAAGAAGCTCCAGGAGGAGGCGGTCGATGTGACCCTCCCGGGGAGGCCGGTCGCGCTCGGCGGGCTCCATCCCTCGACCCAGGCCCTCCGGGAGATCTACAGGATCTTCCTCGGGATGGGCTTCCAGGTCTTCGAGAGCCCGGAGATCGAGACCGATGAGTATAACTTCCAGTTGCTGAACATCCCCCCAGATCACCCGGCCCGCGACATGTGGAGCACCTTCTACCTCACTGAGCCGGGGCTCCTTCTGCGAACCCACACCTCCCCTGGCCAGATCCATGTGATGCGGAGGTTCGCCCCCCAGCCGATCCGGGCGATCCTCCCCGGGAAGTGCTACCGTTACGAGCAGGTGACGGCCAGAGCGGAGATGATGTTCCACCAGGTCGAGGGGCTGGCAATCGGGAGGAACATCACGATGGCCGACCTCAAGGGGGTCCTGGTGGAGTTCGCCCACCAGATGTTCGGCGAGGGGCGGAGATTCCGCTTCCGGGCCAGTTACTTCCCCTTCACTGAGCCGAGCCTGGAGATGGATATGGACTGCATCATCTGCGGCGGGAGGGGCTGCCGGGTTTGCAAACACACGGGCTGGGTCGAGATCCTCGGGGCGGGGATGGTCCATCCCGTAGTGCTAAGGAACGGAGGCTACGATCCGCGCGAGTTCACCGGCTTCGCCTTCGGGATGGGGCCGGAGCGGATCCTGATGCTGAAGTATAACATCGACGACATCCGGCTCTTCTTCGCGAACGACCTGCGGTTCCTGGAGCAGTTCTCAGGAGGGCTGAGATGAGGGTCCCTTTGAGCTGGCTGCGGGAATATGTTGATATCCCCCAGGAGATCGAGGAGTTGGCCGAGCGGCTCACCCTGGCGGGGCTGGAGGTGGCTAGAATCGAATATCTCGGGCCTGCGGCTCAGGCCCGGGAAGGAAAGCGTGAGCAAGGTAGTCAAGCCACCCTCACCTGGGAGGGGATCTACATCGGGGAGGTCCTCGAGGTCAAGCCCCACCCCAATGCCGACAAGCTCGTGGTGGCGGTGGTCGATTACGGCAAGGGGCCGGTCGAGTCGGTGACCGGCGCGCCCAACATCAGGGTCGGGGACCAGGGCCAGAAGGTGGCCGTGGCTGAGGCGGGGGCGAGGATCATCGATGCCTACGCTCCCGAGCCGAAGCCCGTCAAGGTCAAGGCCATGGCCATCCGCGGGGTCCGCTCTGAGGTGGTCCTCTGCTCTGAGAAGGAGCTGGGGCTCTCGGATGACCATAGCGGGATCTTGATCCTCGACCGAGAGGCCGAGGTCGGGAGGCCCCTGGCGGAGCTGTTGAGCGATGTGGTCCTCGAGCTGGACCTCACCCCGAACCTCGCAAGGTGCTTCTCCATCATCGGCGTGGCCAGGGAGGTGGCCGCCCTCACCGGGCAGAGGTTCAAGACCCCGGAGGTGAAGTGGCATCCCCAAGGCCCACCGATCTCCGGCCAGGTCGAGGTGGAGATTCAGGACCCCGACCTTTGCGCAAGATACACGGCCGCTCTGGTCAAGGGGGTGAAGGTCGGCCCCTCGCCTTTCTGGATGCGGCGGCGGCTGGCCCTGGCCGGGATGCGCCTGATCAATAACATCGTCGATATCACGAATTATGTGATGCTCGAGTGGGGCCAGCCCTTACATGCCTTCGACTACGATAAACTGCATGGCGAGCCTGCCAAGAGGATCATCGTGAGGCGAGCCAGGCCGGGGGAGAAGATCACCACGCTCGACGGGGTCGAGCGCGACCTTACCACGGAGATGCTCCTCATCACTGATCCTGAGGGGCCGATCGCCATAGCGGGGGTGATGGGCGGCTTAGAGAGCGAGGTCACGGAATCGACGAGGGCCGTATTGCTCGAGTCGGCGAGCTTCTCCAACACCAACAATCGCCGGACGGCCCAGGCCTTAAAACTGATGAGCGAGGCCGCGGCCCGCTTCGGAAGAGGCGTCCCTCCCGAGTTGGCCGTCCCGGCCCTCAAGCGGGCGGCCGAGCTGATGCGGGAGTTGGCCGATGGAGAGATCGCCTCAGGAATCGTCGATGTCTATCCGGTGAAGCAAAGGGAGGTCGAACTAGACCTCGAGCCGCGGGAGGTCGAGCGGCTCCTCGGGCTGGCGGTCTCCCCGCCGGAGATCATGGAACTCTTGGAGCGACTGGAGTTTGCTTGCTCCCCCCGGGAGGGGACGATCCGAGTGAGGGTCCCCCAGCACCGACTCGATGTCTCCTGTCCCGCCGACCTTGTGGAAGAGGTGGCAAGGCTCATCGGCTACGATAAGATTCCCACCACACTAATGGCCGATCCACTCCCTCGGCAGGAGCGGAACCGCTCGCTCGAGCTGGAGGAGCAAGTCCGAGAGGCCCTCGTCGGCTGCGGCCTGACCGAGGTGATCACCTACTCCCTGACCAGCCTCGAGGCCGAGGCCAAGCTCGACCCCAACTCCAGCCCTGAAGGTTACCTCCATATCGCTAACCCTCTCTCGCGCGAACGGTCCGTCCTCCGAAGGTCGCTCCTCCCAGGCTTGCTGGAGACAGTGGCAGAGAACCTGAAGCACCATGAGCGGGTGGCGATCTTCGAGCTCGGGCGGGTCTACATCCCTGGCGAGAAGGGCGAGCGGCCGCGCGAGCCGCGCCGGCTGGGACTGGCCCTGGCCGGGCCGCGGAGCAGGCTCTCCTGGCATGAGAAGCCGAGAGCGATGGACTTCTTCGACTTGAAGGGGATCGTCGAGGAACTCCTCTTGCGGCTAGGACTCGAGGGGAGATTCGAGAGGACGAGCCATCCGAGCTTCCATCCTGGCCGGACGGCCAAGCTCCTGATCGGCGGAGAGGAGGTCGGCCTCCTGGGGGAGCTCCATCCCCGAGTCCGAGAAAGCCTCGAGCTCGAGCTGGCGGAGCCGGTCCTAGCGGCTGAGCTAGACCTGGAAGCCATTCTCGCGCGGGCCGCACCGGTCGGGCGCTACAAGCCCCTCCCGCAGTTCCCCGCGGTCCTGCGGGACTTGGCGGTCGTAGTCGATGAGGCCATCCCCGCCGAGAAGGTCGCCCAGGCCATCCGCGCGGCTGGGGGCGGGCTCTTGCGCGAGCTGGTCCTCTTCGACCTCTACCAGGGCCCGCCGGTCCCCCAGGGGAGGAAGAGCCTGGCCTTCCGTCTCCGGCTCCAGGCCGAGGATCGGACCCTCACCGATGAGGAGGCCGATGCCCTCCGTACCCGGATCGAGGCCCGTCTGGCCGAGGAATTGGGGGCTGAGCTGCGGAAGTGAAGGGGGACTTGCCGGGGCCTCCTCAAGGAGGCTATCATCCGCTCGCGGAGGTGAGCCGACTATGGAGGTCTTGGAAGAGGGCCGAGGGGAGCTGATCCAGCCGCCGGATGTCGAGTCCTTCCGCCGCTGGCTTAGGGAGAATAAGTCGATGGCTTTAAAAGATAAGCTCATGACCGAGCATGAGGCGGTGGAGCGGTTCGTCCACGACGGGGATTACATCGGGTTCGAGCTCTACGGGACCGTCCGTTGCCCGATGTCCATCTCGAGGGAGATCGTCCGCCAGGGTAAAAAGGGATTGAAGCTCGCCGGCCAGGGGCTGAATGAGCTGGATTTATTGATCGCAGCCGGGCTGGTGGAGAAGCTCGACCTCACCTACATCGGGTATGAGGTCCACGGGCTCTCGCACATCCTGAGGCGGGCGGCCGAGGGGGGCAAGCTCAAGATCGTGGAGTGGTCCAACGCCGCGATGGCCTGGAGGTTCAAGGCCGCGGCCATGGGGGTCCCCTTCCTCCCGGTCCGCTCGATGCTCGGGACCGATACCTTCAGGTATAGCGCCGCCAAGGCCGCGAGGTGCCCCTTCACCGGGCTCAAATTGACCCTCCTCCCGGCCTTGATCCTCGATGTCGGGATCATCCATGTCCACCGGGCCGACCGCTACGGGAACTGCCAGATCGACGGGATCAGCGGGTTCGCCATCGAGATGGCAAGGGCCTCTAAGAGGCTGATCGTCTCCGCGGAGGAGATCATCGACACTGAGGAGATCCGCCGCTACCCCGACCGGACGGTCATACCCTACTTCCTCGTCGACGCCGTGGTCCACGCCCCCTTTGGCTCCCATCCAGGGGATATGGCCTACATGTATGACCGGGACCGGGAGCACCTCCAGGAGTTCTTGGAAGCCTCAAAGACCGAGGAGGGGACCCGGGCCTACTTGGAGAAATATGTCTACGGAGTCAAGGACCACCAGGAGTATCTCCAGCTCATCGGGGAGGCCCGGCTGGAGGAACTCCGCCGGCTGGCGAAGGGGAGGTGAAGCGCGATGAGCAAGCGGGATTACAGCTCGACAGAGTTGATGATCTGCATCGCGGCCCGGCTGATGGAGGACGGGACCGGGGCCTTCATCGGGACGGGGATCCCGATGCTGGCCGCCGCTTTGGCTAAAAGGTTGTATGCCCCGAATCTGGTCCCGATCTTCGAGTTCGGCGGGATCGGGGCCTCGCTGGAGGACCTCCCCCTCGGAGTCGGGGATATCCGGACCTTCCATAAGGCCCTCATGGCCGCGGGGATCTGCGATGTGATGGAGACCGCGACCCGCGGCCTGATCGAATACGGCTTCCTCGGGGGAGCCCAGATCGACCCCTACGGGAACTTGAATAGCACCGTCATCGGGGACCACGACCGGCCGAAGGTCCGGCTCCCAGGGAGTGGCGGGGCCAACGATGTCGGGAGCCTCTGCTGGAAGACGATCGCGATCATGAAGCACGACAAGCGCCGGTTCGTAGAGAAGGTCGACTTCATCACCACGCCGGGGTATTTAGACGGCCCGGGGGCAAGGGAACGGGCCGGGCTCCCCGCGGGGACCGGGCCTTATCGAGTCGTCTCCGACCTCGCCTTGCTGGGGTATGACGATAGGACCAAGAGGATGAAGCTCCTGGCGGTCCACCCCGGAGTGACAGTCGAACAGGTGGTCGAGAATACCGGCTTCGAGCTGATCATTCCCGAGGAGGTCGGGGAGAACGAGCCCCCTACTAAAGAGGAGCTCCGACTCCTCCGGGAGGAGATCGACCCCCACAGGCTATACATTTGATCTGCCGCAGCCCGCGCGGGTCCCTCAGCGCCTCTCGCCGACGACGACCGTGAACCGCTGGCGGCGAACCAGCTCCCGGCCATACCTTTCCGGGAGGCAATGCTCGAGCCGCGCCAGGCCAGTGGCGAACTCTTCCTCGCTGAGGAGGCTCAGGGTCGAGATGTATTTATTCCGCACCTTCTCGATGTAGCGGTCAGTCGGGAGCCGCTCCTGGAATATCACCGGCTCGGTCCGGATAGCAGTAAACCCGGCGGCCCTCATCATGGCCACGATGGTCGGGATCGGAGGGAACCTTTCCAGATCGAGCCGCGCCAGGCTTGGAAAGAACTCATTCAACGGGGATTCCTCGATCTGGCGGTGCGAGACGGTCCAGATCAGGCCCCGCCCGCCGGGCTTGAGGACCCGGGCCATCTCGGCGAGCGCGCGGGCCTTGTCCTCAAGGTGATGAAGGACCAAGCACATGAAGGCAAAGTCGAATGAGCCGTTAGGGAAGGGGAGGGCTTGGGCATCCCCCAAGACCCAGCGGACGGCCACTGCCCCCTCCTTCCGCTCGGCCTGGGCCAGCATCTCCTCCGAGAGGTCGAGGCCCCAGACTTCGGCCCTAGTCAGCCGCTGGAGGGGGATCGTCAGCCTCCCCGTCCCGCAGCCGATGTCCAGGACCCTCATCCCGTGGGAGAGCCTCCCCCACCGGATGAGCACCTCTAACCAGCTCTGGAGCAGATCTGAGGAGAGGTCCCGATAGCGATCATAGGATAGGGCCAGCTTGCCGTAATCGCACCTGAGGTCCATGCCGATCGGAATTAATTATAGCTCCTTCCTCAGGACCAGCAACTCCTGGTAGAGGAGCCTCTTGGTTGGGCCTCATCCCACCTGTTTCCTCAAGAGGAGGCGGTCGTCGCCGTTCGGGAAGTAGCCTCGGTCGACGCGATAGTCTCGGAACCCATTCGCCCGGTAGAAGGCCCGCGTCCTGGCATAGGGTTCGTAGGCGACGCTGTCCGCTACGGTCGACACTTCCAGGACCCTGATTCCTTGAGCGATGAGCCGTTCCTCCGCCAATTGCAGAAGCCTCTTCCCCACGCCTCGGCCCTGATACTCCGGTCGGACTCCCATCCAGCTCAGCTCGGCCAAGCCAGGCGCGAGGCTCTCGTAGGTGATGAACCCCACTATCCCTTCCCCCACGGTCGCAACGAACCCCTCCTGGAGGCTAAAATCATGGGCCATCTCTTCCAGCCCTGCCTGGGTGAACCACTGGGGCAGGGCTCGCGCCACCTCCAGCAGGCCCTCGAGGTCCCCCTCGTTCTTAGCCCGGAAGCGGAGCCTGGCTATGGAGATCCTTAGCCCTTATCCAAGATTTCCTGAACGGCCTGGGCGAAGGCCCGGCTCTCTGGGTCATCGGCAGGGATGAGCTCAATCTCCTCGGGCGAGCCCGCCCCCAGGCTGAGCTGGACGGCCCTTCGGATCTGAGCCTGGTCGAAGATCTTCCCCGCCGCCACCTCCGGAGTAGTCTGATACATCCTCAAGATCGCCACCCCCACGGCGTCGATTGCCACCCGATCCTGCGAGGCGAGGATCACCCCTGGGCTCTCCTTTGGCCCCCGATCCGGCCCGCCCCGGACGAAGGCCTCCAGGGCATCGAGCACGATCAGGTCGGGCTTGTAGCAGAGATTAATCTCGGCGATCATCTGCCGTTGGTAGCGGGAGGAATGGAGCTCCATCATGTAATCGTAGCCATCCTCCACGGAGTAGCGGGCGACCATCCCCACGGAGTTCTTCAGGCTCATCGTGAAGTGGCCTCCGTATTGATGAGTCTTGAGGCAGCAGGTCTGGACGATGCTCTCGGCCTGGAGGAAGAGCTTGGGCACCTCTACTCCGCGCTTCCAGTGGCTCCCCTCGAGGGGGAGATGCTCCCACTCTTCCGCCGGGAGATCTTCGAGGGGGATGGCCTTAAAGCCCATCTGCTCGGCCAATTGGAAGATCCCCTTGGCCTGCATGACCGATTTCGTAATGCCCATCCCGCTCCGGTCGGCCACGGTGATCCCCTTGGCCCCAAGCTCCCGCAATAGCTCTATCAAGGCCACTAATGTATCGTTATGGGTCGAGCCGGGGAAGGGGTCGGCACTGTTGAAGTTCGGCTTGAGGACCACCTCCTTCCCCTTGAAGCTCTCCTGGGGCAGGCCGAGCAGCCTCACGGCAGTTCGGACACCCTCCCGCCGATCTTGGGTCTTGACGAGCGTGACAGGGGACTTGGGCTGAGGTTGGGCTCCCGTTCCCGCACCCAAACTTGCACCGAGATGAGAGCCGAGCTCGATGAGGAATAATCCCCCAGCGAGCGCCCTCAAGAGCTCCCGCCTGGTCATCGCCACCACCTCCCGGGCTATTTTAGCCCAACCCGCGCCGGATTTGAATGGCCGCCCGCCGGATGATATACCAAACTCGATGGGATGAGAGAGCGCGAGGTGCTGGAGCTGCTGGCCCGGCGACTGGCCGTGGGGGACGACTGCGCCGTGATCCCCTTTCGAGGGACTAACCTCCTATTGACTACCGACATGCTCCACCGGGCGAGCGACTTCCCTGAGGGGACAACGGCTTATACCATCGGCTGGCGAGCAGCCGCGGTCTCTCTTTCCGACATCGCTGCCATGGGCGGCCGGCCCCTGGGGTTGGTCGTGGCCCTGGGGTCCCCAGAGTTTGGGAGGAATTTCATTGAGGAGCTGCTCGCCGGGCTAGAAGATTGTTGCAATCTGTGCGGTGCGAGGATCGTCGGCGGCGATCTGGACCGCCACCAGGAGCTGACGCTGGTGAGCACAGCGCTAGGACTGGCAGATCGGCCAATTCCTCGTTCGGGGGCCAAAGCGGGCGAGCTGGTCTGCGTAACCGGCCCGCTCGGGCGGACGGCTGCCGCGCTCAAGCTCTTTCAGCTCGGCGAGCCCGAGAGAGCCAATCGGCTCTTCCGGTTCACCCCGCGGATTCGAGAGGGGCTGAGGCTCGCCTCATTTGCCTCGGCGATGATGGACATCTCCGACGGGCTAGCCCGCTCGCTCTACCAGTTGGCTGAGGCGAGCGGGGTGGGCTTCCGCATCGAATACGAGAAGCTCCCAGTCCTCCCCGAAGTCGAGGAGTTAGCTGCCGATGAGGGAGAGCGGCGGGAGATGACCCTCTTCACCGGCGAGGACTTTGAGCTGCTCTTCACCCTCCCCGAGGAGAGGCTCCCCGCAGCTGAGGCAGCGGTCGAGGAGGCGTGCCCCTTTACCATCATCGGGCGGGCCTTGTCGGGGAGGAAGCTCTTGCTGGCTGTAGGGGGCAGGGAGGAGGAGCTAGCCGACCGGGGGTATGAGCACTAGCTAGCCCTTCCCCTGGCCGATCAATTCCAGGAACTCGGCCCGGGTCCGCGGGTCCCGTCTGAAGAGCCCCTTCATCGCCGAGGTGACCATCCGGGCCTCTTGCTTTTTGACCCCGCGCATCGCCATGCAGAGGTGAAACCCCTCGAGGACCACCCCCACCCCCTGGGGCGTGATCGCCTCCATCAGGAAGTTGGCGATCTCCTCCGTCAGGCGCTCCTGGAGCTGGAGCCGATGCGAGAAGTGATCGACGATCCTGGGGATCTTGGAGAAGCCGATCACCCTCCCGTCGGGGATGTAGCCCACATGGGCTTTGCCGAAGAAGGGGGTGATATGATGCTCGCACAAGGAATAGAACTCAATATCTTTGACCACGATCATCTCGTCATACTCGACGGTGAAGATCGCTCCCCCGACGAGCTCCTTCGGATCGGTCCGATAGCCCGAGGTCAGCTCAGCGAGCATCTCCGCCACCCGCTGGGGCGTGAGCCGGAGCCCCTCTCGCTCGGGATCCTCGCCGATCGCCAGGAGGAACTCCCGGACTAAGTTCTCGATCTGGAAGAGCTTCTCGTTCATCCCAAAGCCTCGGCCACAAGCTCCGCGAGGTCGCGGGCGACGAAGCTTGCCCCCTTGGCCGCGATCCCGTCCTCGAACATCGTCATGCAGAAGGGACAGGCGGAGACGAGCACATCGGGATTCACCCGCATCACTTGGGAGATCCGCAGCTCATTGACCCGCTTCCCCTGGGGCTCCTCCAGCCAGAGCAGGCCCCCACCCCCGCCGCAACAGGTGGCCCGGTCTAGCTGCGCCTTGAGCTCCACGAGCCTCACTCCCGGCAGCCCCTTCAGGATCGCGCGCGGCTCATTATAGATGTCATTATGCCGCCCCAGATAACAAGAGTCATGGTAGGCCGCCCGGAGGGAGAGCTCCCGCTTCAGCTTGAGCCGCCCCTCGCGGAGGAGGCGGGCGATGAACTGCGTATGATGGAAGACCTCATAATTTCCGCCGAACTGGGGGTATTCGTGCTTCAAGGTATTGTAGCAGTGGGGGCAGATGGTGATGATCCTCTTGACCTTGTAGCTATTGAGGGTCTCGACCAGTTGCTGGGCCAGGAGTTGGAAGATGTATTCATGGCCGATCCTGCGGGCCGGGTCGCCGGTGCAAGTCTCCTCCTCCCCGAGGATGGCGAAGCTCACCCCGGCGTGCTGCAGCACCTTTACTAAGCTTTGAGCGATCTTCTGGTTCCTCGGCTCGAAGGCCCCGGCGCAGCCGACGAAGAAGAGATACTCGGCATTAGGATGGCCCGCCAAGAGTTTGACCTCCAGGCCCTTAGCCCAGTCGGCCCGCGCGGTCGCGGGCAGGCCCCAGGGGTTGGCCCGCCGCTCTAAACCCTTGAAGAGCTCGACGAACCCCTCGGGGTAGCGGTCCTTCATCAAGACCTCGCCGCGGCGGAGCTCGAGGATCTTGGAGAGCGGACTGATCGCCACCGGGCAGGCGGCCACGCAGGCCCCGCAGGTGGTGCACTCCCAGAGCCGCTCGGGGGCGATGACCTGGCCGACCAGGTCCGCGCCCACAGGCTCCTGGCCGTCCTCGCCCGGCTCCTCCACCTCGGGTCCATAGCCCAGCGAGCGATCCCGCAGGTCATCGACGATCGCCATTGGGGAGAGCCCCTTCCCGCTCATCTTCGCCGGGCAGTTGGCGGTGCACCTCCCACACTCGGTGCAGCTATAAAGGTCCAGAAGGTCCCGCCAGCTCAGGTCCTCCAACCTGACTACCCCGAGGGTCTCGCCCCGCTCGAAGGCCCCCTCGACATCTAGCCTCTTCAGGACCCCGCTCGGCTCTTGCCGCTCGAAGTAGATGTTGATCGCCGCAGAGAAGATGTGCATCACCTTCGGGTAGAAGGGGATCCAGGCGATCCAGCCGAGGACGAGCGGGGCATGGAGCCACCACAGGGCGGCGTGGAAGAGCTTCAGTCCCTCCCCCCTCAGCCCGAGGTCCTGGAGGAAGTAGCCGAAGCCCAACCCCACCGGGGACCAGAGCCGCCAAGGCTCCTCCTGGTAGACGATCCGCGAGCCCTCAACGAAGAAGCCCGTCACGGCGATGACCAGAAGCCAGGTGGGGAAAAGCCAGTCCCACCTCTTTGTCTTGAGCTTCTCCGGACGGAGGAGGTAGCGCCGGAAGAGGGCGAGCGCAAGCCCGAGGATCAGCAAGGCTCCCAACGCGTCCAACACCAGGGAATACCAGAGGTAGACCGGCCCATGCCAGAACTGGAGCTTAGGGTTGATCGGCCTGAGGATGTCGTAATCGACGACGATCGTCACCGTCCCGAGGAAGAGGATCACCATCCCCCAGAAGATCAGGAGGTGCATGACCCCGGCGAGGGGATCGGAGCGGAAGATCGTCCAGTCGGTGACGCTGGTCCAGACCGATCTCCCTAGGCGGCGGAGGATCGGCCGGAAGGAGCCTTGCTCGCCGTCATGGCCGGCGAGGCAGCGGCGGACGACGCGGTAGAGGCCGTAAGCGAAGATGGCGATGGAGATCGCCGCCAGGAAGTAGAAGAC
>JAPWVC010000108.1 GCA_028275195.1 Candidatus Acetothermia bacterium | reverse complement strand
TCGTCGGGTCGACCCTCGAGCAGATCTCCATTTTCATCGGGCAGCGGAGATGGAAGCTGCACCCCGGCGGGACATTCACCGGGCTGGGGATCTCGCCGGTCGAGATGATCCGCTGAGGCTTGAGGGCCTCCTCCTCTTCCGAGACGACGGGGATCGAGGAGAGGAGCATCTTGGTGTAGGGATGGCAAGGGCTCTGGAAGAACTCCACCGTCGGGGCTACCTCACAGATCTTCCCCAGATACATGATCGCCACTCGAGAGGCCATGTTCCGCATCAGGCTCAGGTCGTGGGTGATGAACAGGTAGGTCAGCCCTAGCTCCTGCTGGAGCCGCATCAGGAGCTTGATGATCTTGGCCTGGACTGAGACATCGAGTGCCGAGGTCGGCTCATCGAGGACGACGAAGGAGGGTGAGGTGGCCAGTGCCCTTGCGATTGCGACCATCTGCTTCTCCCCGCCACCGATCGCCTGAGGGTATTTATACAGATAATCGATGGGTAGCTCAACCATCTCCAGCAGCCTTGCTACCTGCTCTGTTCTGGCTCGATCCCGCGAGAGGTGGTGGACCTTGAGGGGAAGCTCGATGATCTGCTTGATCGTCCGCCGGGGGTTGAGCGAGGAGCCGGGGTCCTGGAAGACGATCTGGATCTCCTTCTTCAGTGGCTTGGGCCGCTTCCTCGCCTCCTTGCTGATATCCTGGCCGCGGAAGAGGATCTGCCCCGCGGTCGGGGGATAGAGCCCCATGATCACATAAGCCACGGTGGACTTCCCTGAGCCGGACTCCCCGACCAGCCCGAGGGTCTCCCCCTCCTCGATAGTGAAGCTCACGCCGTCGACGGCCCGGACCGTCCCCCGGCTAGTCCGGAAGTATTTCTTCAGCTCGTGGACCTTCAGTATCTCCTCGGCCAAGGCGCTCACCCCTTATAGAGGAAACAGGCGACTTGGTGGTCTTCGCCCCTTGGGAAGAATGGGGGCCGCTCCTGAGCACAGATCGGCATCGCATAAGGGCAGCGGGGATGGAAGCGGCAGCCCGGGGGAGGATTCAGGTAATCCGGGATCCGCCCGGGGATCCCCTCGGCGATCCCCTCCCCGGTCAGCTTGGGGACGGCTCGCATCAATAGCTGGGTGTAAGGATGGAGCGGGCGGGCGAAGATTTCTCTGGTCTTCGCGGCCTCGACCATCCCCCCGGCATACATCACATAGACCCGATCGGTCCACTCCCGCACGATCCCCAAGGAGTGGGTGATCAAGATCGTGGAGGCCTCCTTCTCCTGCACCAGGTTCCCTAGCAGGCGGAGGACCTGGGCCTGGATGGTCACATCGAGCGAAGTCGTCGGCTCATCGGCGATCAGTAGCTCGGCCTCCGTAGCGATGGCCATGGCGATGCAGACCCGCTGCCTCATCCCCCCGGAGAGCTGGATGGGGTAGCACTCCAAGATCCGCTCCGGGTCAGGAAGGGCGACATCCTTGAGGGCCTGGATCGCCCGGGCGCGGATCTCCCTCCTCCCGAGGGCCTCCTGGGAGTTGGAGTAGCGGATCGCGTCCATCAGTTGCTCCCCGATGGTAAAGACCGGATTGAGGGCCGCGGTAGGGTCTTGGAAGATCATCGAGATCCCCTGGCCCTGGACCCGGCGAATCTCCTTCGGCCCCATCTTGAGGATATCCGCCCCGCGGAAGAGTATCTCCCCCCTGGAGATCCGCGCCGGGGGCATGGGGAGGATCCGCAGGGTCGACTTGGCGGTAGTCGTCTTCCCACAGCCGGTCTCGCCAACCAAGCCGACCTTCTCCCCTTCTCTCACCATTAAGTCGACCCCATTGAGGACTTTCAGGGTCCCGCCGTAGACTTCGAACCCGATGTGTAGCTCCCGGATCTCCAGCAGCGCCTCGGCCATCCCGCTAGACTTCCTCCACCTCGAGCATGTCCCTGATCCCGTCCCCCAGGAGGTTGAAGCCCAGGACCACGATCATGATCGCCAGCGCGGGGAAGACGGCGATCCACCACTGGTCGGGCATGTATTTCGCCCCATCGGCGAGCATCGTCCCCAGGTCGGGGGTCGGGGGCTGGGCCCCCAGCCCGACGAAGCTCAAGGCCGAGCCGATGAGGATGACCCAGCCCATATCGAGGCTCATCTTGGTGAAGATCGGGGCATAGCAGTTCGGGAGGATCTCCCGGAAGAGGATGTGCCAGCGCGAGGCACCGGTGACCTCGGCGGCCTGGACGAAGAACTCGTTCCGCAAGGAGGAGGCGATCCCGTAGACCATCCGGCAATACCAGGGCCACCACATCAGCGAGACGGCCATCATGGCGTTGAAGACGCTGGGAGTGAGGACCGAGGCCACGGCGAGGGCCAAGACCAGCGGGGGGATGGCCACGAAGATGTCGGTGATCCTCATGATGAAGGTATCGACCCAGGTCCCCTTCAGGTAGCCGGCCAAGAGGCCGAGTGTGACCCCCGGGGGGACGACGAGGGAGAGGACGACTACCCCCATCATGAGGGAGAACCGATAGCCGAAGAAGATCCGGCTGAGGACATCCCTTCCGAAGACATCGGTCCCGAGGGGGTGCTTCAGGCTGGGGGGCTTGCTCGCCTCGGAGAAGTTGACATACCCGCTCGCATGCTTTGGATAAGGCGAGATGAATGGGGCGAAGGCGGCGATGAACCCGATCAAGAGGACGGTCACGAGCCCGACGATCGAGAGGGGGTTCCTCGAGAACTTATACCATAGCCGCTTGGCCCTCTCCCACTTGCGCGCTAGGGCCGCACTCCGAGCTAGTTCCATCTCCATCTCACTTCGCCCTCTCTGCCCCCAGCCTGATCCGCGGATCGAGCCAGGAGACGACCAGGTCGACGATGATATTCACGGTGATGAAGATCACCCCGAAGATCATGATCACGGCCACGATGGCGTTGAGGTCCTTGGTGAGCATCGCGTGGATCCCGTAGCGGGACATCCCCGGCCAGTTGAAGATCATCTCCACGAGGAAGGCATTCCCCAGGAGGGAGGCGAAGTCCAGCCCGAGGATCGAGACGGTCGGGATGAGCGAGAGCTTCAGGAGATACTTGGACATGATCACCCTCTCGGGGATGGCCTGCGATCTCTCCAGGGCAATGAAGTCCCGTTGGAGGTTCTCGGTGATGCTCGCGCGGGTGATCCGGGCCTCTTGGGAGAGGCCGCCCAGGGCTAAGGCGATCCCCGGCATGATCAAGTGCTTCAGAGCATCGAAGAAGGCGGTGAAGTTCCCCGCGAGTAGACTATCGAGCGTCACCAGCCCGGTCCGGGTCGGTGGGGCCGGGACTCCGGGGCTGAGCCGGCCCGTGGTCGGCAAGAGATTGAGGACATAACCGAATAGGAGGAGGAAGAGGATGGCGAAGACATAGGCGGGGGTCACGACCCCCATGTAAGTGATGACCCTCACGGAGTTATCGATCCAACTGTTGGCATAGCGGGCCGAGACCACCCCCAGGACGATCCCGAAGACGCCCATGATGATCCCGGCGAAGAGGGCCAGCTCCATCGTGGCGGGGAAGAACTCCCCGATATCCTGGCTCACATCCCTGCGGGTGTAGATGGAGAGCCCGAACTTGCCCTGGAGGGCGTCCCGGAGCCAGTAGTAATACTGGACATAGAGCGGCTTATCCAGGTGCATCTCCGTCCGGAACCGCTCGACCACCCACTCCGGGGCCCGCGGGCCCATGGCCATCCGTGCCGGGTCGCCCGGCATCACCCGAGCGATGAGGAAGACCAGGATCGAGAGCCCTAAGAGGACGAAGATCGAGTAGCCCAAGCGCCGCGCGAGGAAGATCAAGAGCCTCATGGCCCGCTAGGGAGGGGAGGGGGATTCCCTCCCCTCCCTTTAGCCTCCTTCTGCCCTGCTCTACTTGTTGATCTGGATCTGCCGGGCATCGAAGTCGTAACCCATCACGGGGTTGACGATCCCCTTGGCCGCCGGCCAGTCGATATAGGTCTGGTAGGCGTGCCGCTCGAGGTGGTCGAAGAGGAAGAGCGAGGGGCAGAGCTCCATGATCCGCTCCTGGATCGCCCCATACTTGGCGAACCGCTGGGCCCGATCGATGGTGGCGATCGCATCGTCGATCATCGCATCGAGCTCCGGATCGAGGAGCCACTCGTTCTGCTCCCAGGTCTTGGCCGAGTCCGAGTGGTAGCGGGACTTGAGGATCGACCCGGCCTCGGGGTAGTGCGGGGCGACGAAGACGCTCACGATGTTCGGGCTCGCCTCCATGCTCGCCATCTCCTCGACGACCGAGAGCCAGGGGACCTTCACGACCTTCACCTTGATCCCGATCTCCTCCATGTTCGAGAGGAAGAGGAGGGCCACCTTCTCCTCATCGGGGACCTCGGCGATCCA
>JAPWVC010000118.1 GCA_028275195.1 Candidatus Acetothermia bacterium | reverse complement strand
GCTCCCGCTCATTTTTAATGCGCAAGCCTCTATTCCCTCCCGATGAGCTGGGAGACGATCTTCTCCTCCCCCAGGAGCCCCTGGGGCCGGAAGAGGAGGATCAACTCCAAAAGCACGGCAATTAGGAGGTAGCGGATGTAAGGGCTTCGGGCAGGCAAGGCCGGAGAGATGGCCGCGAGGAGCGGCTTCATCCAGTCGGTAATGAAGGTGCTCCCCAGCCAGACCCCCCAAATCACGAACGCCCCGAGGATCGCCCCTTTATTGTTCCCGCTCCCGCCGAGCATGAGCATCACCCAGATGATGAAGGTGGCATATAGCGGATCGAAGTGGGAGTAGTCGATGGAGACCATGTAGTGGGCGTAGAGTGCCCCGCCGATCCCCATGATCATCGCCCCGAGCACGAGCGACTGCATCTTGAAGGAGAAGATGTTCTTCCCGCTCATCGCGGCCGCGGCCTCCTCTTCCCGGATCGCCCGGAGGACCCGCCCCCAGGGGGAGCGGATCGCCCGTTCGATCGCTAGGTAAACGAAGACGACGAAGAGGACCACAACCACAAGGTAGAAGTAGATGTAGTCCCGGGGCTGGAGAGGTGAGAGGAAGGCCCGGAGCGGCCCAGGGAGCCAACTGCAGGAGGGATTCTCGACCAGGCAGTGCAAGGGCTGAGGGATCCCCCGGAGCGGCTGAGGGCCGTTGGCGAGCCAGCGCTCATTCTGGAAGATCAGTCGGATGATCTCCGCGATCCCGATGGTGGCGATCGCTAGGTAGTCCTCGCGGAGCCTGAGGGTGGGAATCCCGATGAGGAAGGCGATCACTCCCGAGGCGACCGCCGCGGCGAGGACCCCGAGGAGGAAGGGCATCTCCAGCCCGAAGGCCTGCTGGGCGTAGGCCGCGATCGGGCCCTTGGGCATCGCCGTGGTGAACAAGGCGGAGATGAAGGCCCCGATCGCGAAGAACCCCGAGATCCCGATGTTGAACAAGCCGGTATAGCCCCACTGGATGTTGAGCCCCAAGGCATGGACGGCGAAGATGGAGGCCATAATAGAGAATGAGATAAGATAAGCCAAAAGCCCTGAGGGGACGAACAGGGAGAGGAGGAGGGCCAGGGCCCATCCGCCGAGCAGCCCGAGAAGGGCGCGCCAGCCCCGCCGCAAGGGGAGGAGCCCCCCAAGGAGGATCGCCAGAGGGATTGTGAGGAGGATGGCTTTCGGCCAGACGACTCCCATTTCAGCCGGCTCAGCCTCCGGGCTTCCCGAAGATCCCCTGGGGCCGCACCAACAGGACGATGACCATAATGAGGAAGGAGACCCCCGGGGCGTAGGCGGGATTGAGGAAGGCCGTCGCGACCTGTTGGATGATCCCGATGATCAGGCCTCCCACTAGCGCCCCGTAGGGATTACCGATCCCTCCGAGGATCACCGCGGCGAAGAGCGGGAGGAGGAGCCACCAGCCCATCATCGGGCTCAGTTGGGCGTTCAGGCCCAAGAGGACCCCCCCGGCCGCGGCCAACGCCCCGCCGATCACCCAGGTCCAGAAGATCACCTTCTCCGTGTTGATCCCGCTCACTCTCGCCAGCTCGGGATTGTCTGCGGTGGCTCGCATCGCCTTTCCCATCTTCGTCCGTTCCAAGAGGAGATAGAGCAAGAAGACCAAGAGGAGGGCCACCCCCAGGATGAAGAACTGATCCGGCCGGACCCGAATCCCCAATGGGAGCCGGAGCGCAGGCCGCTCCCGGCCCACATAGTAGAAACGGAAATCCGCCCCCCAGCCGAGGTAGACAAGGCTACGGATGAAGAAGGCCATCCCCAGCGAGGCCATCGCCAGGATGATCCCCGAGCTCCGCCGGGCCCGCAGGGGGCGGTAGATTACCCTGTCGATGGCAAAGGCGCTCAGCCCGATCAAGGGCATGGTCAGGAGCAGTGCGACGAGGAACTCCCACCCGAAGGAGAAGGGCTTGAGCGGCGCCCCCCGAGGGAGGATAGGGAGCAAGGCGAGAACGATATACGCCCCGGTAGTCATGAGGTCCCCGTGGGCGAAGTTGGCGAACCTTAGCACCCCATAGACTAGGGAGATCCCGATCCCGCCCAAAGCGATGATGCCCCCCAGCATCACTCCCCAAACGCCCAGGGAAAGGAGGCGCTCAAGGCTGACCTCCTTGAGCTGAGCTGTTAAGATGAGGAAGGCCACCAGGCCAATCAGGATGATGGACGCGAGGGCCTTCTTCGCCCTCGCGGTTCCGGCCCAAGGGCGCGCCCGCCGCTCGACCCGCGCGGCAGGAAGGCCTCCATTCATTTGGGGCTCACTCATTTGGCTTCCCCATGCTAGCCGGCCCTCGCTTCACTATAAGAGCAATAACCAACCTCCTCCAGGCTCCCGAAGCCCTTCAGCCCCTGCCCCCCTAGCTCCAAGTGGACCGGGAGCACTCTCTGGAGCCTATTTATATTGTTTCTGCCCGGTGAGTATAGCATAGCCCTCAGGAGGGGACAAATCTTGAGAGGCCCTCGGCCCAGCTAGGCTCGGTTCGCCTCTTCGCCAGACGGGGCCGCGTGGCCTTTTATCCTCGACGGGAAGACCAATTCCTACCGAACCCGATGAGATCCCAGCCCGCAGCTCGGCTCCAGACCAGATTAGAAGGACTGGTGCTCCGTCCGGGCGATGATCTCGTTCTGGAGGGCCTCGCTCAAGTTGCAGAAGTAGTCGCTATACCCGGCGACGCGCACAATCAGGTCCCGATACTTCTCCGGCTCGCGTTGGGCCGCCCGCAGCGTCGCCGCATCGACGACATTGAACTGGATATGGTGGCCGTCCATCCTGAAGTAGGAGCGGATGAGGTGGATGAACTGCTCTAGGCCCTCCTCGTCCTTCAAGAGCTGGGGCGTGAACTTCTGGTTGAGCAGCGTCCCCCCAGTCCGGAGATGGTCCATCTTGGCGACGGACTTGAGGACCGCGGTCGGGCCGTGCCTATCGGCCCCCTGGACCGGCGAGACCCCTTCGGAGATCGGCTCCCCGGCCCGCCGCCCGTCGGGTGTGGCCCCCAGGACCGCCCCAAAGTAGATGTGGACCGTGGTCGGCAGGAGGTTTATATGGTAGCGTCCGCCCTTGGTGTTCGGCCGGCCATCGATGGCCTCGAAGTAGGCCTCGAAGCAGGCCCGCATCACCTCGTCGGCGTAATCGTCATCGTTGCCGTATTTGGGGGTCCGATTGAGCAGGGTCTGCCGGAGGCGCTCATAGCCTACGAAATTGACCCGCAGGGCCGCGAGCAACTCCTCCATCGCCAGATCTCGCTCATCGAAGACATGATACTTGATGGCGGTCAGGGAGTCGCTTACCGTCCCCAGCCCTGCGCCCTGGATGTAGGTCGTGTTGTAGCGTGCTCCGCCGTCGTGGTAGTCCTTCCCCTTCTTGATGCAGTCGTCGATCAAGATCGAGAGGAACGGGGCGGGCATATACTCCGCGAAGAGGCGCTCGATCAGGTTGTTCCCCCGGATCTTAATGTCTATGAAGTGCTTGAGCTGCCGCTTGTAGGCTGAGAAGAGCTCCTCGAAGCTCTTGAACTCTCGAGGGTCGCCGGTCTCGAGCCCGATCCTCCTACCGGTCCGGGGATCGACTCCGTTGTTGAGCGTGATCTCCAA
>JAPWVC010000105.1 GCA_028275195.1 Candidatus Acetothermia bacterium | reverse complement strand
GAAGTCGAGCCCGCCGCTCAAGAGTTCGGAGTGGTAGCTCGCCCCCAGCCCGAGCCGGAACGAGCGGTCCCGAATCTCACCATCAGCGAATCCGACCCCCAGCGGGCCATCCTCATCGACCCCGATGTCCCCGGGGCCGCAGATGAGGCCGTCGCCGTTTGTATCCCCTAAGCAGTCGCCATCGTTATCGATCCCATCGATGGGGTCCTCGTCCTCCAAGCCGTCATCATCGTTGTCCGCGGCGATCCTGAACGTCTTCCAAGCGAGGCTCAGGTGGCCGAAGGAGGGCCCCCGGCCGAGCCAGAGGGCGAAGCTCATATCAGAAATATCGAAGGCATCAATATTCGGGGCATCCTCGTCCGTCCGGCCATCGCCGTCGTTGTCGGCCCCGTCGACCCAGTCCTCATCTAATGAGCCGTCACCGTCGTCGTCCCTCTGGCCGCCGTCGAAGAGCCTCCCGTCGGCGTAGCCGAAGGAAAGGGAGGCCGATTCCAGTAGGCTGAAGAGGCTGAAGCTCCGCCTCCGATCTCTGGTCCGGACGGTCGGGGGCCAATCATCGCTGGCTTGGGTCGCGACCTCATAGGCCAGCCTCGGGCTCGGAAACCCCGGGGAGGTGAAGCCGCCGGCCAGCCGGGTCACGGCCTTCGTGACCGTCCTGGTGAGGGACCCTGCGACATTGTCATGAGAGAGCTCATAAGCAGCGAGGAAGGAGAGCCCCGGCCCGGAGAGGCCCAGCGAGCCGAGGAAGCCGGCGGTGTCCTTCCCCCCGCCGTAGAATTCCGGCCCGATCCGGAAGAGCCTCCCTTGGAGCCTGAGGGCCTGGGCCTGCCAGGAGAGGTCGAGGTGAGTTGCATAGTCCACCGTCCCTCCCTGGCTGCTGATCTCCCCAAGCCCACTCAGGCTTAGTCCGAGGGCTCCTGTGGCGAGGCCCAGCGAGCCGGAGAGCTTATAGGCCTCATCCGCGAAGACCTCGAGGAACGAGACCCCCGCGAACCCGCGGTGGAGGCCGCCGGAGAGGTCGAAGCTGAAGGCCTCCGGGGACTTGACGAGCGAGACTGTCAGGCCCGGGGGCTCGGACCTGAAGGTGAGGGAGATGCTGGGGCTCTGGGCGGGGATGAGCTCGCTCACCCAAAGGTCGAAGCCGAAGAGCCTGGGGATCGTTCCCCCGGTCCGGAAGCTCGTCTTTAACTGTCTGAGCGAGCCCTCCAGGGCCAACTCCGAAGGGAGGGCCAAAAAGAGGCTCCCACTGACAGCCTCCGGCCCAGGGGGGAGGATCCTGGTGAGGACCGCGCCCTCAGATGCAATTTGGGGATAAGTCGTCGAGCTGGCCCGCAGGGTCAGCCGGTCGAGGCCCGGCGGGGCCTCCTTCGGGATCGTCAGGCTCACCCGGACTTGGGCCTGCTGGCCGCAGAGGAGGGGGAGGAGCGCGGGGTCCACTCCGACGGGATAGCCGCGGGAGGAGCTGGCCTCGAGGGCGAAGATATCAGGGGTATTCCCGTTATTCCTGACGGTAAAGGTGTAGTTCACAAGCTCGCCGGGCTCGGCTTCGGCCCCGGCCGGGGGGATCACCTCGACGGCCACGGCGGCGACCACTTCGATGAGCCCGACCGCCTCGGCGCAGACCGTGGGATCGCCCTGGGAGCAGACTCGGAGTCTCAGCTCATACTCCCCGGCCGGGGCCGTGGCAGGGATGAGGGCGGAGATGAAGACCCTCACGCTCTCCCCAGCCGGAAGAGCGAGACTCCCCGGGAGGCCGAGGAGGACCCAGCCCTCAGGGGCGCGGGCCGCCAGAGCATAAGTATCATCCTTACTCCCCTGGTTGACGACGGTGAAGACTAGGGTGACAAACTCCCCCGGCTGGGCGCTCTTCGCTGGGGGAGGGAGGACCTCCACAGCATAGTCGGCTGCGAGGGCCGCTCCGGCCAGTCCGGCTAAACCTAGGATCAGGATGAAGATGAATGATTGCCAAACCCGCAAAGAACCGGCCTCCTCAGCTCGCCGAGATTTTGAACTGGAGTTGCTGCCCTACGAGGTAATCACCCCCGAAGTCGATGATCGCCAGGGCGATGTAGTCTCCCGCGGGGAGCCGCCCGCCCTCGTCCTCCAAGAGGAGCTCGCGCTCGCCCCCGGGGAGGACGGTGAACTCCTCGACCGCCATGGTCCGGACTGTCGTGCCTGTCGCGTCGCGGATCTCGATCCGGCCAGTCACCCGGAAGAGGACCCCCTCCCCGGTGTTAGCGAAGGCCAACTTGAGCCTGAGCGGGGCCACACTGAGCAGCTCGAGGGCGGTGATCCTTCCCGCTCTAGTGGCCCCCGGATCGCGCTGGAAGACCTTGATCCCGTATCTAACTTTTACCCCGACGGTCGTGGTCAGCGCCCCGGTCGTCTGGGCCACGGGCGTGACCTCGCTCCCTTCGACGAAGAAGAGGGCCCAGTGGTCCCCCCGCGCCCCGGGCGGGACTGTTAAGGAAAAGTCGACCCGCTGGAGCTGGCCCGGCTCGAGCCGGAAGGTGGCCGGCGTATACGCGATCCATGGGGCGAGCGAGCGCTCCAGCGTCCCGGGCTCAGCAAACACGATCCCCCCGTCGAGGCCGAGGGACCAGTCGGCGAGGGAGATGGTTACTTCTTCGGGATTCTGGCCGTCGTTGATCACCTTGAAGTAGCCCGAGCCGCTCCCCCCTGGCTCGAGATCGACGATGATCGTCAGCGGCCCGACGCCGATCGAGCCGGAGACCGAGGCCCCGAAGGCCAGCAGAGCCGCAAGTAGCCCTAAGAGAAGATATCTGCTCTTCATCATCTCTCCACTATCGTCACCGTGACCTGGAAGGTCAGACTCCAGGCGCTGGAGCTATCTCCCAAATTCGCCAAGTCCAGCCGCAGGGCGAGCCGGACCGCCGAATAGGGGGTCCCGCTCATGGTGTTGCAGCCGGTGAAGATCGCGGCCGAAAGGCCGCTGATCGGGAGCGCTTGCCAGCCCCATTGATCCTGGATGCAGCGCTCATCGTCGGTGCTCACATCATAGACATCGGCCTGGAGGAGCCCATCGGGCTGGCAGCTCCCGCTACAGCCGGCGATCGTTGCCCGGGCGCTCACCTCGTAGTCCGAGATGGCATAGACCCGCACAGTAAATCGGGCAAAGCCCCCTGAGCCCCCGAAGTAGCGGCTGGAGAGGTCGGGCTGGTCCACTGTGGAGTCGTAGACTGTCGGCTGGCTATAGATCATGATGCTGGCGACCGCATTGGCAGCGATGGCTGCGGAGACACCAGCGGAGGAGGGGCCATCGGGGGCGGTGAGCTGGTAGCTTATGCCGAAGGTGTAGTTACCATAGCCGCTCGAGGCCCCGTCTCCGAGGGCCCTCAGGTCGAGCCGATAGCTCACGGTGAAGCCTTCGCTGCAGGGCGGGGGGCTACAATAGCCGCTGCGGATGGTAGCACCGGTTTGATACCAATGTATCCCGCCGTCGGGGCTCAGCTCGAGGGCAGTGGCCGGGGGCAGATCGGCTCCGCTCGGCCAGCCAGTGACCGCGACTGTGGCCTCAACGGTCCAGGAGCCGGTCTGAGTGATGACGAGGTTGACCGTCGTTGTGGCAGTGGCCATGTCAAGGTAGAACCAGGGCAACGACGATGCGCTATTCTGGTTGATATCTTCCTGATAGATCGTATCGCTTATCGTCCCAGGGGTGGCGGAGATCGAGCTGGCCCGAGCAATAGAGGAGACCGCGAGCAGCCCGGTCAGCGCCAACGCCGCGATCGCTAGGCCTCTATTCATCGTCCACCTCGCGCTAGGTCGTCGGATCAGTGATCGTCAGCCTAATTGTGAAATCATAGATATTTCCAGAGGCGTTATTCCTCAGGGCCGCCAGGTCGAACCGGAAGGCCACTTGGGCATAGTGATAGTTCAGCGCCCCACCCTCGGTGTTCCCGCCGGTGAAGAGGAGCTTCGGGGCTGTGTCGGGGATATCGGCCCAATCGAGCGCCTGGCTATACTCCAGGCGCGGATTCGCCGGCCCGTCGTCGGCTCCGCCGAGCCCCTCCAGCTTCAGTTCCATCAGCTCGTCCCGGATGAGTTCGAAGGCCGTGGTCGTCCCCCCGGGGGCCTGCTGGGTCACCGCGGTCGTCTTGCTGAACCAGACCTCATAGTCAGTAATGGCCCAGACGCGGATCTCGATCGTCCCGATGAAGAGGTATTGCTGGAGCAGGTCGCGGCGCTGGGTGGTGATGGAGCCGATGCTGGCCGGGGCGAGCTGGATGTGGACCACCTCGCCGATGGCCACGGCGAACGAGCCGGTGAGTGTGACCTCATCGGCCACTGCGCTCCCGGCTAAGGCTAAGATCAGGAGCAAGCCCGCCCCGAGCACCAACCTCCTGACCTTCCGGCCCACAGTGCAGCCTCCCCCGAGCGAGCCTACGGCGTTGGGTCAGTCACCGTCAGGGTTACCGTGAACTCGAAGGCGTTGTTCACATTGCTATCTCCC
>JAPWVC010000104.1 GCA_028275195.1 Candidatus Acetothermia bacterium | reverse complement strand
GACTCCGGCGGGGTCCAGGTAGCGAGTGCCCCGCTCTTGCTCACGATCGCCTCGCGCCGCTCGACCGCCTCCCGGATCAGCTCCGCCCGGAGGGGGTTCTCCCGGACATCCCCATGCTTCTCCAGGAGCTTGTCTAGCTCCTTGATGAGTTCTATCCCCAACCCGATCATAGCCTCCCCCGTTGGACCACCCATATATCTATTCCTTGCTCATCTTTCTTCGCTAGCTGCCTCTCCTTCCCGTCTATGGCCGTCAGGACCAAGTCGAGGGCCTCCTTCTCGCCGACCTCGAGCGCCGCCTCCTGGCCGCACCGCAGGCAGCGGAGGGTCCAGCCCCGGGGGGTCGAGCCCTTCACTACCTCGGCCTTCCCCTCGTAGCACTCATGGTGGATAGCCCTTGCATCCCCGAGGACATCCGAGAAGTGGAACTCCTCATACTTCCCTCTCTTCCTCACCTCGATCGTGAAGCCCATCGGCCTTACCTCCCATGAGGATCTCCCCTTACCCTGCCAAAAGGCGGGCGGTTTTTCAACTCCAACCCAGCCCTCGGCCCACCCGCGGCCCGGCTCTGGGAGCGCATTCGACGAAGCCCTTTATCCCCGGGGGTCTGGGCCGATCCTTGACGGCGGTTGGGGAGTTTTGTTATCATCAGCCCATCCCGTGATGGAATGATAGTGCGAGATACGGAGGTGATTCAGGATCCCTAATACCAAGTCTGCGGAGAAGCAGTTGCGGAAGAGCGAGAAGCGCCGGGCCCGGAATCGCCGGAGGGTCCTGGCCCTCAAGCGGGTGATCAAGGAGCTGGAGGGCTATCTGGCCGTTGGGGACAAGGAGAAGGCCCAAGCCCTCCTGCCGAAGCTGATGCAGGCGGCCGACCGGGCCGCGGCCAAGGGGCCGTTCCACCGGAACAAGGCCGCGCGGATCAAGTCGAAGTGGATGAGGAAGGTGAACGAGCTTGGCAGCGGCGCGGGAGTATAACATCGATTTCCTCAAGTATCGTAAGCTCTGCATCGCCCTCTCTTCGACGCTCGTTCTCCTCGCGATCATCTCGATGATCGTCCACCACCCGCCACTCCGGCCGGGGCTGGACTTCACCGGGGGGACGCGGCTCCGGATCCAATTTCCTGAGGATGTCCCGACCGGGGAGGTGAGGAGCGCCCTGGGGGCCATCACCATCCCGGGGGTGGACCTCACCAAGTCCCTCGTTCAGGACTTCCCCGACCTCCGCCGCCAGGGGCAGTTCATCAAGACGATCACCTTCATGGCCTTCGAGGAGGACGAGGTCGACATGGTGATCAAGGCCCTGGAGGCGCGGTTCCCCGGGATCGAGGTGAAAGAGCGAGAGATGGTGAGCGGACAGGTGAGCCGGGAGATCACCCGGAAGGCCTGGCAGGCGATCCTCGTCTCTCTGGTGGTGATGCTGGTCTACATCTCCTGGCGGTTCCAGCTCCGCTATGCCGTTGGGGGGATCTTGGCCCTGGTCCATGACACGCTGATCCCGCTTGGGGTCTTCTCCCTCTTCCGGATCGAGGTCAACCTCTCGGTGATCGCGGCCCTCCTCACGATCATCGGCTACTCCATCAATGACACGATCATCATCTTCGACCGGGTCCGGGAGAACATGGGCACGAGGAAGCGGAAGCCCGACTACTATGAGCTGATCAACAAGAGCACCAACCAGACCCTCTCGAGGACGATCCAGACCTCGCTCACCACCCTCATCCCGGTCGTGGTGGCCCTCTTCTTCGGCGGCTCGGTCCTCCGCCCATTCTGCCTGGCCATGACCATTGGGATAATCTCCGGGACCTACTCCACGATCTACATCGCCAACCCGATCGTCTACTACTGGTCCCTTAAGGCCGAGGCCCTCCGGGCCAAGGCCCGGGTCCGCGCCCGCTGATCGCCGGCCCGATTTAGCTCAGCTTTAGATAGATGGAGCTCCGCTCGCTCTTCTCGCCAAGGAGGTGGCAGCTCCCATCCCCTCCCGCCGACCCGGAGGGGACCCTCCGTCTTGCCCGGAGGCTCGGCTGCTCCCTGGCCCTGGCGAGGGTCCTCGAAGGGCGCGGGGGCCTCGAATTAGTGCCTAAGGTCAATCCGCCCTGGGCCTTCTCCGCGATGGAGCAGGCCGTGGCGCGACTCCTCCTCGCCCGCGAGCAAAGCGAGCCGGTCTTCCTCCACGGGGACTTCGATGTCGACGGGCTCACCGGGACAGCCCTCCTCTACCTCGGCCTCCGCAAGGCCGGCTTCCAGGGGCTGAAGGTCGAGCTGGAGGACCGCGAGCGGGGCCACGGGCTCAATCGCGAGGTCGTGGAGCGCGTGATCCGGGAAGGCTTCAAGGTCCTGATCACCATCGACTGCGGGACCTCCGATCCCGACCTCATCGCCGAGCTAGAGGCCCGCGGGGTGAATGTGATCGTCACCGACCACCACCAGCCGCTGAAGCGGCTCCCACCATCGACCGCCTTCCTTAACCCCCGGGCCGATCCGAACTACCCCAATCGGGCCCTCGCCGGGGTCGGGGTGGCCTACCAGCTCCTCCGGGGGCTCTTCGAGCGGCTCGGCCCGGCCGAGGAGGCTGAAAGCTTCCTCGACCTAGTGATGCTCGGGACGGTGGCCGACCTCGTCCCGCTCGTGGCAGACGGCCAGGCGGAGAACAAGGCCCTCGTCGCCCGCGGGCTGGAGCTCTTGGCTGCCGGTGAGGGGCGGCTCGGGCTGAGGACCCTGATCGAGAAGGTCGGGCTCGACCCGGCCCGCCTCACCGCCGGCGAGGTGGGCTACATCGTCGCCCCGAAGCTCAATGCCGCCAATCGGGTCGGAGACCCCAGGGTGGCCTTCCTCCTCCTCACCACCGAGAGCCGCTCCCGGGCGGAGTATCTCGCGGAGATCCTGCTCGACTACAACCGTGACCGGCAGGTGGCCCAGGAGGACCTCCTCTTCCAGGCGGAGGAGTTGATCCGCGGAGGGGCGGCTGACCCGAAGAGGGATAAGATCATCATCCTCGAGGGGGCCTACTGGAACCCGGGGATCATCGGGCTGGTCGCCTCAGACCTGGTCGAGCGCTACTACTGCCCGGCGATCCTCATCTCCCGCGGGGAGCGGGAGAGCCGGGCGAGTGGCCGCTCGATCCCCGACTTCGACCTCATTGCCTCGCTCGAGCGGTTCAGCCACCTCTTGCTCCGCCATGGCGGGCACCAGCTAGCCGCGGGTTTCTCCATCGAGAACCGGAACATACCCCCGCTGAAGGAGGGGCTCGCCGCCTACGCCCGGGAGCAGTTGGCCGGGCTCGCCGGCCCGACCTCGCGGCTCGACGCCGTCCTCGAGCCGGAGGAGATCGGCCTTGGGCTCTACGAGGAGGTCCAGCGGCTCGCCCCCTTCGGGATGGGGAACCCTGAGCCGCGCTTCCTCCTCCCCTGCGTCCGGCTCTCCTCGATCGAATTGGTCGGGAGCGGCGGGGATCACTTGAGATGCCGGCTCCGGGTTGGGGAGCGAGAGTTCGAGGCCATCGGCTTCGGGATGGGGGCCTTAGCCCCGCGGCTCTGGGAGCTGGGAGAGGTAGGGGTGATCTTCAAGCTCGGGAGGGACGCCTGGCTCGGCCAGGTGAAGATCCAGTTGGAGCTGGAGGACTTCGTCCCCTCGGCTCCCGGCTTCAGCTAAAGCTAACTAAGGCTCAGGCTCCAGGAGGAGGACCCGGAGGAGGAAGGCCGGGATGGCCAGGGCCCTTCTCGCTCGCCAAGGCTGGCGCACCATCCGGTAGAGCCACTCCAGCCCGAGCCGCTGCACCAGGCGCGGGGCCCGGGGGAGCCGCCCCGAGAGGACATCGAGGCTCCCCCCGACGCCGATGAGGACCTTCGCCTTGAGCCTCCCCCTGTTTTGCATCATCCATAGCTCCTGGCGCGGGACCCCCAGGCCCACGAGGAGGATCTCGGGCTCGGCGGCATTGATCAGCCCAATCACCCTCGCGTCATCGGCAAAATAACCATGGTGGGTCCCGACGATCCCGAGCCCGGGGAAACGGGCCTCCAGCCGCGCTTTCGCCTCCTCGGCCACACCGGGCCGGGACCCGAGGAGGAAGAGCTTGTAGCCCCGAACGGCGGCGCGGCGGCAGAGCTCCTCGGTCAGGTCGATCCCCGTGACCCGCTCCGGTAACGGCGCCCCGAGGAGGCGGGAGGCCCAGACCAGCCCGATCCCATCGGGGGTGACGAGCTCGGCCCGCTGGTAGGCCTCCTTCAGCCTCCGATCGCGCTGGGCCCTCCAGAATGCGGTCGTGTCCGGGGTAGCGACGACCACCTGATCCCCCTCAGCTAGCCGGCGCTCTAAGTAGTCCACTGCTTCGCGGAGGCGGAGCCGGGCTAGTGGGACTCCGAGGAGGCAGAGGCGATTGGCCGTGGCGCTCATCTCATTCTCCTGAGCCGGCCGGCTCCAGCGCCAGATCAGCAGCCCGAGAGGGATGAGCCCGCCGAGGAGGAGGAAGAGCTCCAAGCGGGCGGTTCGCCAGAGGAC
>JAPWVC010000085.1 GCA_028275195.1 Candidatus Acetothermia bacterium | reverse complement strand
CCGCGGGCACGGGCGAGCTCGGCTCGAGGGATCGGCCGATCTATGTGATTCAAGAGCACCATGCCACTCACCTCCACTACGATCTCCGGCTGGAGCACGAAGGTGTCCTGAAGAGCTGGGCCGTCCCCAAGGGGCCCCCCGCAGCGCCGGGCGAGCGCCGGCTGGCCGTGGAGGTCGAGGACCATCCCCTAGAGTATGCTGATTTCGAGGGAGTCATCCCCGAGGGGCAGTATGGTGCCGGGAAGGTCGAGATTTGGGACCGCGGCTGGTTCGAGCCGATCAAGTGGGAGGAGGACGAGATCATCTTCGAGGTCCACGGGGAGAAGCTCCAAGGGTGCTACGCCCTCATCCGCTTCCAGAAGGAGAAGGACCCCAAGAACTGGCTCCTCCTCCGGAAGAGGCCGGGCTAGCTAGCCTAAGTCCTCGCCTGGGGCGAGGAGGGCGGAAAGCATGCCAGGCTTTAGCTTTCCCACCTTAATAGCGCGGTTGCCCGGCCTTAGTCACCGGAATAGAATCCCGAGGGAAGAGAGGTGGTGGCAATGCTCAAGCGAGCGAGCTTAGTCATGCTAGCCCTGCTGCTCCCACTGGCGCTCGTGGGGTGTGAGTGCCTCTGGGCCTGGGCCGAGCTGAATGTCAACCGGAATGTCCCGGCGGCGAGGTGGGAGTTCCTCCCAGCAAAGGATATTTACATCTGCGCGGGGGAGTCGGCCCTCCTCCGCTGGGCCGCGGCCGAGCGGCTCACCGAAGCCCGGCTTACCCCTGGGATCGGAGAGGTCCCGCCCCGGGGAGAGATGGTGGTCTCGCCCTTGTATACTACGAGCTACACGCTCACGGCCGAGGGAGCTGACTGCCGCGCCAGCTCCACCGCGACGGTCCATGTCGTCCAGCCCGGCGAGACGATCTACCTGAGCGCGGATGAGATCTACGACTCAGCGACTGGGAGCTACTACTGGCGGGTCGAGCCGAAGGAGCAGCTCTTCTCCCCGAATGTCTTCGTGAACAGCCTCCAGGCCGAGCGGCGGACCGACGAGGTCGGCCCCTGGACGGTGAGCAAGATGGACCCCAACGGGAGAGTCCACGAGGTGATCGTCCCTCAAGACCGCCCGGCCTCGCCGAGCGAGCCCTTCTCGATCTTGGGGACCTGGCGCCTCTTCCCGGCGAAACAATACCAGGGGACGGCCACCTTCATCCTGAGGGTCGAGTGCCGGAGCTAGGCTCATGTAGCGCCCGGTAGACCCGCTCGGCCACCGTTCGCGGGAGCCCCGGCACCTGGAGGAGCTCTTCCAGGCTCGCTTCCCTCAGCTTAGCGAGCGAGCCGAAGTGGCGCAGAAGGAGCCTGGCCCGGTTCGGGCCGATCCCAGGGATCGACTCCAGCTCGGACCGGATTGCTCGCCTCTTCCTCCGGAGGCGATGATACTCCAATGCAAAGCGGTGAGCCTCGTCCCGGACGCGTTGGAGAAGGTATTGGGCTTGGGAATCCTTCGGGATGGGGAGCGGGGTGGCTCGGCCCGGGGCGAAGACCTCCTCGAACTCCTTAGCGAGCGCGACCGTTGGAACAACTCCCCAGCCGCGGGCTCGCATCACCGCCAAGGCCGCGCTGAGCTGCCCCTTCCCGCCATCGATCAGGACCAAGTCCGGCGGCGGAGGGAATCGCTCATCCATGATCCTCCTCTCCAGGACCTCTGCGAGCATCTCGAGGTCATCGCGGCCCGTGCCCTTGATCCTGAACCGCCGGTAGGCCGACTTCTTCGGATGGCCGTCCTCGAAGACGACCATCGCCCCGACCGAGTCTGTCCCCTGGATCGTCGAGATGTCATAGCCCTCGATCCGCCGCGGCAGGCCGGCCAGCCCAAGATAGCGCTGGAGCTCCTCGAGGGCCAAGCGCTCTCGCTCGCCCTCCCCGGCCTTTAGCCGCTCCTCCACTAGGGCCAGCTCGGCATTCCTCTCCGCGAGCTTCACCAGCTCGAGCTTCGGCCCCCGCCGCGGGACCAGGAGGGCCACCCTCCCTCCGCGGAGGCCGCTCAGCCACTGCCCGAGCAGCTCGAGGTCCTCAACCGGCTGAGGGAGGAGGACCTCCCGGGGGACTTCGGCAGCCTCGGAATAGAACTGCCTGAGGAAGGCGCTCAAGACCTCACTCGCGGTCGAGCCCTCCGGGGCCTCGAGCGAGAATCGCTCCCCCCGCCGGACCCGCCCGTCCCGGACCGAGAAGAGCTGGACGATGCAGAGGCCGGGGGCACAGGCCAGGCCGAGGGCATCCCGCTCGGCCCCCGGCTCGCGGCGGGCCTTCTTCTGCCCGAGCAATTGCTCGAAGGCTCTAATCCGGTCGCGGATCCGGGCTGCCCGTTCAAACTCCAAGGCTGCCGCGGCTCGGGCCATCTCCTCCCGCAGCTCCTGGAGGAGATCGGCCCTTCGCCCCTCGAGAAACCGGCAGAGGCCCTCGGCGAGCTGGCGATACTCCTCCTCTGAAACCTTCCCCACGCAGGGCGCGGCGCACTGCTTGAGAGAGTAGTCGAGGCAGGGCCGCTTGCGGCTCGGCTTGCCCGGGGCAATCCGGTCGTTGCAACTCCGGACGGGGAAAAGCGCCCTCAGGGCATTGAGGCCCTCTCGCACGAGCTGGGCATTGGTGTAAGGCCCGAAGTAGCGGGTCCCATCGTGCTCAGCCCGGCGGGTGAAAAGCAGGCGCGGAAACGGCTCTTGCATGGTGATCGCCAAGTATGGGAAGCGCTTATCGTCCTTGAGCCGGACATTGAACCTCGGACGATAGCTCTTGATCAGGTCCTCCTCGAGGATCAGGGCCTCGACCTCCGATCCGGTGACGATATACTCCAAGTCAGCCAAGTTCTCTACGATCGAGCGGACCTTCGGCTCGCCCAGTTGATGGTATCTCTGGAAATAGGAGCGGACGCGGCTCCTGAGCGAGGCGGCCTTCCCCACATAGATCACCTCGCCCGCCCGGTCCTTGAAGAGGTAGACCCCCGGCCCATCGGGGAGGTCCCGGAGCCGCTTCTGCCAATGTCGGTCCATCCCTCATCAGTGTAGAGCCTCTGGAACCGCCGGGCAACGGGCTGGCCACTTGAAAGCCTGTCCTAGCTCTGCCATGATCAACAGGATGAGCTTCAAAGAGAGGCTAGTGCGGGCCTCGCGTGCGAGGGAGAGCCTCCTCTGCGTCGGGCTCGATCCCGACCTCGAGCGGCTCCCTCCCTACCTCCGGCGGGAATTGGGCGATCAGGCAGTTCTGGAGTTCAACTGCCGGATCATCGAGGCCACCCAGGACCTGGTCTGCGCCTACAAGCTGAACCTCGCCTTCTATGAACAGCTCGGGCCAACGGGGCTGGAGATGCTGAAGGAGACCCTTGCCTCCATCCCCGATGGGGTCCTCAAGATCGCCGACGCCAAGCGGGGGGACATCGGGAACACCGCTAAAGCTTATGCCAAGGCCATCTTCGGCTACTACGGCTTCGATGCCGCTACAGTCAACCCCTACCTCGGGCTGGAGGCCCTCGAGCCCTTCCTCGAATACAAAGACCGCGGGACCTTCGTCCTTTGCCGGACCTCCAACCCTGGAGCAAGGGAATTTCAAGACCTGCGATGCGAGGGGAAGCCGCTCTACTTGTGGGTCGCCGAGGCGGTGGCCCGGGCGAATGAGCGCTTCGGGAACCTGGGCCTAGTCGTGGGGGCCACCTGGCCTGAGGAGTTGAAGGAGGTCCGCGAACTCGTGGGAGATGAGCTCCCGATCCTGATCCCCGGGGTCGGGGCCCAGGCGGGGGACCTGGAGAAGGCCGTGAGATACGGGGTGAACAGCCAGGGCGAGCTGGCCATAATCAATGTCTCCCGCGCGGTGATCTTCGCCTCTAGCGCGGAGGACTTCGCCCAGGCCGCCCGGGCCGCGGCCCAGAGGCTCCGAGAGGAGATCGAGCTTTCCCGTCGCCCGAGGCGGGGTTGACAAGGCCGGTCGGATCTGCTATCAAATATCTATGTTGGCCGAGCAGATCCTCTCCTTCCTCCCCACACAAAGGCCTGTGGCGATCCTCTGTTGTGGCCTCCCCGGCTCGGGGAAGACCTGGCTCGGGGGGCTCCTCCGCCTCCGACTCGCTCAGGAGCCCGGCCTGGGCGGCGTGGAGCACCTCCAGACCGACCGGGTCCGGCGGGAGCTCTTCCCGGTCCGCCGCTACAGCCCTGAGGAGACCGAGGCGGTCTACCGTGAGCTCCTCCGGCGGGCCCAAGAGGCCCTCCGAGAGGGGAAGAGCCTGATCCTCGACGGGACCTTCCTTGCCAGCCGCTGGCGGGCCGAGGCCTATCGCCTCTTCCGGGAGCTAGGAACTCCTTTTATCACCGTCCTCGCCGTGGCTGATGAGCGCGTCGTGCGGGCCAGGTTCGCCCGGAAGCCGCTCTTCCCCGACCCGAACGACTTCTCCGAGGCCGACTTTCGGGTCTACTTGGAGATGCGGGAGAGACTCGCCTCCGATCCGGAATACTCTCTCCCGAATGCCGACAGGGATGTCCGCGTCCTCGTGGTCGATACGGAGCGCGGGGAGGTCTACGAGCCCTACCCCCAGCCGCGGCTGGCCGGGTTCTATGAGCTCCTGGGGGGCCTGGAGGCCGTGATCTTCGATATGGACGGGGTGATTGTGAGGAGCGAGGAGGCCTGGCTCCGGAGCGAACGGGAATTCCTGGAGAGCCAGGGGATCTTCCTCGGGGAGGGGGGCTTCGAGGAGTTCCAGCGCCGGCATGCCCCTTACCTTGCGGGCCGGAACCAGACCGAGGCCGCCCGCTTTTATAAAGAGACCTTCGGGCTGAGCCTCTCGGTCGAGGAGATCCGCCGTCAGCGAATGGCCATCGTCCGGCGCTACTTCCGCGAGGTCGAGCCGGTCCTCGGGGCGAGGGAATTGATCGTCGCGCTCTCCGAGGGGGGCCTGAAGCTCGGGCTGGCCTCGGCCGCCCCGCTCGAGCTGATCGAGCTGGTCCTGAGGGACCATGGCCTAGAGAGATACTTCTCCGTGGTGATCTCCGGGGACCAACTCCGCGAGGGGAAGCCCAATCCGATGATCTACCTCCTCGCGGCCCGTGAGCTGGGGGTCGAGCCCGGAAGGTGCCTGGTCTTCGAGGACGCTCCGAACGGGGTGAGGGCGGCCAAGGCCGCGGGGATGAGCTGCGCCTACTTGATCAATCCCGCCCTCCGCTGGGCCGGGGAGCTGATCCCCGACTTCGTCCTCGAGGGCTTTGAGCAACTCGATCTCGCCCGCCTCCGAGGGGCCCTGGCCGCGCGCGGCTCGCTGAGCGGTGGCGGCTCGCCAAGGAGCGCCACGGAAGATGGAAGAGGTCCGGGAGTCAGCGCGCTGGGTCGCCGAGCATAGCGAGCTGGTCCGGCTCGACCGGGGGGCACTCGCCCGGTTCGCTCAAGAGCTGGCGGCCGGCGAGCTCCAGATCCCCCAGTGGAACTACCACTACCACTTTCACGACGGGGGCGAGCGGACGGTGGCCTACCTCCTGGTTTTAGACAACCTCAACTTCTGCTTCTGGGCTCCTAAGGGGAAGCTCAAATGGGAGATCGACTATGAGGGCGA
>JAPWVC010000033.1 GCA_028275195.1 Candidatus Acetothermia bacterium | reverse complement strand
CTCCGGCTACTATGCCCTAGCCGCAGCCCTCAAGCGGGCCTTCGAGGCCGGCCAACCATTCGATGATCCGGGCTTTCTCGCCCGGCTCTCTCTCGATAGGCTGAGGGAGATCCTCGGTGGCCGGGGCGAGCTCCAGCTCCTCAATCAGCGGTGCGAGGTCCTCAACGAGCTCGGAAGGGTCTTGCTCGAGAGGTATGAAGGGAGGCGCGCCTCCCGCGCCGCCCGGCTGGTCGAGGCGGCCGGCGGCTCGGCGGTCGAGCTAGCCCGGCTCTTGGCAAGGGAGCTTGGCTCCTTCCGCGACGAGGCGGAATACAAGGGGCGGAGGGTCTTCTTCTACAAGCGGGCCCAGATCTTCCCGGCCGACCTCTGGCTGGCCTTCTCCGGCGAGAGTTGGGGCAGCTTCAGGGATATAGGCGAGCTCACGGCCTTCGCCGACTACAAGCTCCCCCAGGTCCTCCGCCAGCTCGGGATCTTGCGGTATAGCCCGGGATTGGCGGAGAGGATCGACCGGCTTGAGCCGCTCCCGCCCGGCTCGCCAGAGGAGGTCGAGATCAGAGCGAATACGATCTGGGCGGTCGAGCTCCTCCGGGAGGAGCTGGCCCGGCTGGGCCGGGCCCTCATGGCCGTGGAGCTCGACTGGCTCCTTTGGGAGATGGGCCAGCGGCCGGAGTTCAAGCAGAGGCCGCATCATCGGACGGTGACGATCTTCTACTGATGTTCCAATTCGAGGTGATGGCGCGGGACGGCAGGGCGAGGACGGGGCGGCTCATCACGCCCCACGGGGCCATCGCGACCCCCGCGTTCGTGGCCGTGGGGACCCAGGCGACGGTCAAGGCTGTCTCCCCCGAGGAGCTCCGCGAGATCGGGGTCCAGGTGATCATCGCCAACACCTATCATCTCCACCTCCAGCCGGGAGAAGACCTCATAGAGGAGCTTGGGGGGCTCCATCGGTTCATGAACTGGCCTGGGCCGCTGATGACCGACTCCGGGGGGTTCCAGGTCTTCAGCCTCGGGGCGGGGAAGGAGCACGGAGTGGGGAAGATCGCCCCGATCTTCCCCGAGGAGGAGGCGGGCCTCCACGACCGCGGCGGGCACTTCAAGGCCCGAGGGACGCCGCTCGTCCGGGTCGATGAGGAGGGCGTGGAATTCATCTCCCATCTCGACGGCTCCCGCCACCGCTTCACCCCCGAGAAGGTCATCCAGATCGAGCGGAAGCTCGGGGCCGATATCATCCTCGTCCTGGACGAGTGCACCTCCCCGCTCCACGATTATGCCTACACCAAGGAGGCGATGGAGCGGACCCACCGCTGGGCCGTCCGGGCCCTGGAGGAGTTCGAGCGGACGGCCGATGGGAGGCGCGCCTCCAAACAAGCGCTCTTCGGGATCGTCCAAGGCGGGGCCTACCGCGACCTGAGGGAGGCGAGCGCGCGGTTCATCTCCTCCCTGGAGTTTCAGGGCTTTGCGATCGGCGGCTCCTTGGGGAAGTCGAAGCAGGAGATGCTCCAGGTCCTCGAATGGACCATCCCCCTCTTGCCGGAGGGGAAGCCTCGCCACCTTTTGGGGATCGGGGAGATCGAGGACATCTTCGCCGCGGTCGAGCGGGGCATCGACATGTTCGACTGCGTGGCCCCCACGAGGATGGCCCGGAATGGGGCCCTCTTCTCTAGGGAGGCCGAGGCTTTCCGCCTCCGCATCCGGAATGCCCATTTCAAGGCCGATCCCCGCCCGGTCGAGGAGGGCTGCAGGTGCTACACCTGCCGGAACTACTCCCGGGCCTACTTGAGGCACCTCTTCGAGGCCAAGGAGCTCCTGGCGATGCGCCTGGCGACGATCCACAACCTCTTCTTCCTGGAGGAGCTGATGCGCCAGGTCCGAGAGGCGATCCGAAAGGGGAGGCTCGCGGAACTGAGGAAGGAGTGGCTCAGTGGGAGGACTAAGCCCATGCTGTCCTCACCCGAACCATGAGAGGCCCTCGCAAGCCGGGTGAGCAACTACATCACATCTTCCCCAGCGCTCGGAGGACCTTCTCCGGAGTGATCGGAAGGGACCTGATCCGGACCCCAGTGGCATGGAAGAGGGCATTGGCCACGGCCGGTGCCGGGCCGTTGATCGCCACCTCCCCGATCGCCTTGGCCCCGAAGGGCCCCCGGGGCTCGTAGCCCTCGATCAGGACCGTCTCCAGCTCCGGCATCTCATCGGCCCTCAGAATATGGTAATCGCGGTAGCTGGGGTTGAGGAGCCGCCCCTCGCTATCGAACTCCAGCTCCTCGGTCAGGGCGAAGCCGAGCCCCATCGCCACTGCCCCCTCGACCTGCCCTTCAGCCAGCTTGGGGTTGATGGCCGTCCCGCAGTCGACGACCGAGAGGAACCTGTTCACCTTGATCTTCCCGGTCGTGGTCTCGACCTCGATCTCGGCGAACTGGGCCGCGAACGGCGGCGGGCTGGCGGGCGAGCAGTGGGAGGCCGTGGCCTCGACCTGGAACTTCTCTCGATAGAAGGCCTGGAGCGCGACCTCGGCTAAGGAGAGCTCCCTCCCTGAGTCCGAGATGATCTTCTTCTCCTCCAAGCGGAGGCTGTTCGGGTCCTCTCCGAGCATCCTCCCGGCCACTTCCAGGAGCTGCGCCTTTACCATCTCCGCGGCCTTCTTCACCGCCCCGCCGGAGACATAGGTGGTGCTCGAGGCGTAGGCCCCGGAGTCGAAGGGGCAGAGGTCGGTGTCCCCGCTATGGACGATGATATCCTCCACATCGACCCCGAGGGTCTCCGCGGCGATCTGGGCCAGGACTGTATCGGCCCCGGTCCCGATGTCCGCGGCCCCGACGAAGAGGTTGAATGAGCCGTCCTCATTCAGCTTGATCGTCGCCGCGGCTTTATCGATCCCGGCCACCCCGCTCCCCTGGGAGAGGCAGGCCATCCCCAGACCCTTCTTGAGGCGAGGGTTCTTCTTATTCCACTCCTCGAGCTCCCGTCGCCGCTCCTTCCAACGGATGAGCTCGGCCCCCCTGAGGATGCACTGCTCTAGTCCATTCCCCTGGATGACCCAGTCGTTCGCCGCCTCGGACTTGATCTCATAGACCAGGGGCGAGAGCCGGTCGATGTCCCCTGCGCGGACGATGTTCTTCAGCCGGAATTCGAGGGGGTCCATCCCCAGGGCGTGGGCCAGCTCATCGATTTGGGATTCCAGGGCAAAGGCCCCTTGCGGGGTCCCATACCCGCGCATGGCCCCGCTGATCGGGAGGTTCGTATAGACCGAAGTGAAGGCATACCTGATGTTCGGGCAGCGGTAGCGAGGGAGGTTCTTGTTCCCGGTGTTGCTCGGGACGGTCGGACTGTGAGAGCCGTAGGCACCGGCGTCCACGAGTGCCTCCATCTCGTTCGCCACGAGCGTCCCATCCCGCTTCACCCCGCTCTTCATCCGGATGACCATCGGGTGGCGAGTCCTGGCGCTGCGGAAGTCCTCCTCCCGGGTGAGCTCGAGCCGGACCGGCCTTCGGGTGGCCAAGGTGAGGGCCGCGCAGATGTCTTCAAGGACCATCTCCTGCTTCCCCCCGAAGCCCCCGCCGATCCGGGGCTTGATGACCCTGATCCTTCCGACCGGGAGGCCGAGGACCTGGGCCAACTGCCGCCTCGTGTGGAATGGGACCTGATTGCTCGTCCGGACCACCAAGCGGTCCTGCTCGTCGAGGTAGGTGATCGTGACATGCGGCTCGAGCTGGGCATGCTGGACCCGCGAGGTCCGATACTCATTCTCCAGGACGAGGTCGGCCTCCTTAAAGCCCTTCTCGACATCCCCGAGCTGGACATCGATATGAGCGCAGATATTCCTCTTGGGGTCGTAGATCCCCCTGGCCTCGGGCTCGTCGTGGATCACTGGCGCGCCCTCCTTGAGGGCCTCCTCAGGGGAGAGGACCGCGGGGAGGGGCTCATACTCGACCTCGATCAGCTTGAGGGCCTCCTCTGCGATCTCTAAGGAGTCTGCGGCCACGGCCGCGACCCGGTCCCCGACATAGCGGACCTTCTTATCGAGGATGAAGTAGTCGTAGGGCGAGGGCTCGGGGTAGTCCTGCCCCGCCCGGGTGTAGGCCACCCTGGGGACATCTTCGTAGGTCAGGACGGCGCGGACCCCCGGGAGGGCCTCGGCCTTGCTCTTATCGATCCTCTTTATCCGAGCATGGGCGAGAGGGCTCCAGAGGATCTTGGCATAGAGCATCCCCGGGAGCTTAAAGTCGTCGGTGAACGCCGGCCGACCGGTCACGAGCTGGAGGCCATCGACCCGGGGGACGCTCTTCCCGACGACTCTGAACTTCTTCTCCTTCTCCACCGCGACCGCCGAGGGGTCATCCGCCGCGACTGCCTCGGCCTCGCCGCGCATGATCCTAGCCGCGGCCAGGACGGCCCGGACCGGCTTCTCGTAGCCGGTGCAGCGGCAGAGGACCCCCTTGAGGGCCTTCCTCACGGCCGCCTCATCCGGAGGTTGCGGGCCCTTCCAGTCATCGAGAAAAGCCTTAGCGGCTAAGATCATCGCCGGGGTGCAGAAGCCGCACTGGACCGCGCCATGGGCCAGGAACTGCTCCTGGAGCGGGTGGAGCTGACCATCCCGGGCCAGGCCCTCGATGGTGATAATCTCCTTCCCTTCGGCCTTGGCCGCGGGGACCACACAGGACTTGAGCGGCTTCCCGTCGATGAGGACGGTGCAGCTCCCGCAATCGCCGGTCCGGCAGCCGATCTTCACCCCGAAGTAGCCCTCGCGGCGGAGCACATCAGCCAAGCGATCCTTCGAGCTGACTTTGAAGACCTTCTCCTCGCCGTTAACCTTCAGATGGAGCTCCATGCGCCTCCCTCCTTTCCCTCCGCCCATCATGCAAGGATGTTACCCGAAAACGCGGCCGAGATTCCATCCTTTAGCCAAGGCTACTCCTCCCCGCGGATATAGGGCTCACATAGCGCGGCCGGGGCGCTCATCCTCCTCTTGAGGGTCCCTCGTGCGACGAGGGCTAAGACCAGGATCGCAAAGACATAGGGCATAGTCTTCAAAAGCTCCGGGGAGGTCCAGGGCTGGAGCCGATAGGAGAGATGATACAATGCCCCGAAGAAGTAGGCCCCGACCAGCCCAAGGAGAGGGTTCCAGAAGGCGAAGATCGTGAGGGCGATCACGATCCATCCCATCCCGGCCGTCATCCCCTCCGTCCAGGCCGGACGGTAGGCGACTGAGAGGTAGCCACCCCCGAGGCCGGCGAGGACCCCGCCCAAGAGGACGCACAGATACCGGGTCCGGAAGACATTGACCCCCATCGCGTCCGCGGTGGCCGGATCGTCCCCCACGGCCCGGATGCTGATCCCGATCCTCGTCTTATACAAGACGAACCAGAGGAGGATCGCCAGCCCGGCCGCCAGATAGACCAGCGCATTCTGCTCCACAAAGAGGCTCGGGCCTAGGCCGGGTATCTTCGCTAGATAGGCGACGGTGATCGAGGGGAGCGCAGCCGCCAGTGGCTTCCCCTCCCAGCCCCGGCCTAAGACCCCTGCCAGGCCCAGTCCGAGCATCGTGAGGGCCAGGCCGGAGACGATCTGGTTGGCCCGTAGTGTAATGCTCACGAAGGCGTGGACCAAGGAGAATGCTCCCCCGACCGCGGCGGCCACGAGCAGTCCCAGCCAGGGGTTGCTTGTGGTGTAGGCCGTGGCGAAGGCAGAAAAGGCCCCCATGACCATCATCCCTTCGACCCCGAGGTTCAGGACCCCTGACCTCTCGGCGTAGATCTCCCCGAGGGTCCCCAAGAGGAGCGGGGTCCCGTAGGCCAAGGCCCGACTGATCGTCCCGATTAGCCAGGTCTCCCAGCCCATCTCCGCCTCCCAGGCTGGAACGAGAGCTTATACCTCATCAGGAGCTCGCCGCTGATCAGGAAGGAGAGGATCAGCCCATTGAACATGTTCACCAACTGGAAGGGGAGCCCCAATGAGGCCTTGATCACATCCCCTCCGGCCATGAGGGCCCCGAGCAAGAGGGCGGTCAGGATCACCGCCAGTGGATTCCGCCGGGCGAGCCAGGCGACGATGATCGCGGTATAGCCGTAGCCGAGGGAGATCTGCTCCGGCTGCCTCAAGAGGTGGTGGACGCCCCCGACCTCCCCTACTCCGGCCAGTCCGGCCAGTCCGCCCGAGAGGGCCATGACGATTAAGACAGTCCTGGTGTAGCTCATCCCGGCGAACCGGGCGGCCTCGGGGTTCTCCCCGATGACCCGGATCTCGAACCCCCGCTTGGTCTTGGTGAGGAGGATATAGGCCGCTATGGCGGCCAAAAGGCCTAAGATCAGGGTGAGCCAATGGATCCGCGTCCCTGGGATCAGGGGGAACCAGGCGGCCTTGGGGAAGAAGTCCGTGTAGGCAAAGCCGCGCATCTGCGGCCCCTTCCACGGCCCATGGATGAGGTAGAGGACCAGATACATGGCGATGTAGTTCATCATCAGGGTGGTGATCACATCATTGATCCCCAGCCTGGCCTTCAGTAGCGCGGGGATGAGGGCCCAGATCGCCCCAGCCAGGAAACCCAGGACCAGCATCACCGGGATGAGCCAGGGCCCCGAGAGGCCGGAGAAGAGGGCCACCCAGGTCGCGGCCACCGCTCCGAGGAGGAGCTGGCCCTCCGCGCCGATGTTCCAGAAGAGGGCTCGGAAGGCTAGGGTCAGGCCGACCCCGCAGAGCAAAAGCGGGATGGCCCGCCTCACCGTCTCCGCCAGGCCGAGCTTGCTCCCCAGGGCTCCTTGCAAGATCAGCCGGTAGGCATGGAGCGGGGAGGCCCCATAGGCCCAGAAGAAGAGCCCCGCTACCACAAGGGCCGCGAGGATCGCCAAGGAGGAGGTGAGGAGGATGAGCCCTCCCGAGGGGGCTGGTCGCTTCTCGATCCTGATCCTGACGAATCTCATCCCTTGCTCGACTCCCTCCGCCTACCTGCCCCGGCCATCAGCAGGCCCAGCTCCTCCAGCTCGGCCTCCTCCGCCTCGAGGAGCCCCATCGCCTGGCCGGCGAAGAGGACTAAGATCTGGTCGGAGAGGCTCAGGATCTCCTCCAAGTCCTCGGAGATGAGGAGGACCCCGGCCCCGAGCTCCCGCTGCCTCAGGAGGAGCCCGCGGATCTGCTCCGTGGCCCCGACATCGAGGCCGTAGGTCGGATGGGCGGCGATGATCAACCTCGGCTGGCCGGAGAGCTCCCGGGCGAGGATCAGCCGCTGGATATTCCCCCCGGAGAGGAGCTTGGCCGGGGTATTGTAGCTCGGGGTCATGATCTGATAGGCCGCGATCGCCCTCTCGGCATGGCTGATGATCACCCGCTGGTCGAGGAATGGGCCGCGCGCGAAGGGCGGGTCACGATAGCTCTTGAGGACCAAGTTCTCCGCCACGCTCATCTCCGGGACCAGCCCACGGCGGAGCCGCTCCTCCGGGATGTGAGCCACCCCGGCGGCTGCGATCTCCTTTGGGGAACGATTGGTCAGGTCCTTCCCGAAGAGGAGCACCCGGCCTTTGGTGGCCTTCCTCAGGCCGGTGAGGACCTCGACCAGTTCCTTCTGGCCGTTCCCCGCCACGCCGGCCACGCCGAGGATCTCTCCGCCGTAGAGTTCGAAGGAGAGGCCGCGTATAGCGGGGAGGCCACGATCGTTCAAGGCTTGAAGGTCGCGGACCTCCAGGAGCTTCTCCCCGAGCTTCGCCGGCCCGCGTTCCAGTCGGAAGACAACCTCCCTTCCCACCATCATCCGCGCGAGGGAAGGCTTATCCGCCTCCGCGGTCGGGAGGGTCGCGACCACCTTCCCCTTCCGGAGGACCGTGACTCGGTCGCTCACCTCCAGGACCTCATCGAGCTTGTGAGTGATGAAGATCACCGTCAGGCCGGCCTCGACGAGCGAGCGGAGGGTCGAGAAGAGCTGCTTGACCTCCTGGGGGGTGAGCACGCTTGTCGGCTCGTCCATGATCAGGATCTGGACCCGGCGGTAGAGGGCCTTCAGGATCTCGACCCGCTGTTGCTCGCCCACGGAGAGCTCCCAGACCTTCGCCCGGGGATCGACCTCCAGCCCGTAGTCCCGGGCGATCGCCGCCAGCCGCTCCCGGACCCGCCGGAGATTTCCGAAGAGCCCCTCCCTCAGCCCCAGGATTACATTCTCCTCTACACTCAGGGTCGGGACAAGCCGGAAGTGCTGGTGGACCATCCCGATCCCCAGGGCCAGGGCCTCGGCTGGGGAGCGGACCTGGATCGCCCGCCCGTCGAGGAAGATCTCTCCCTCATCCGGCTGGTAGATCCCGTAGAGGACCCGCATCAGGGTCGTCTTCCCCGCACCGTTCTCACCGAGGAGGGCGTGGATCTCCCCGGCCCTGGCGGTAAAGTCCACCCCATCGTTAGCCACCACCCCGGGGAAGCGCTTCACGATCCCCCGCATCTCCAGCCGCTCGCTCTCGGCCATCTACCCCTCCGGGAAGAGCGGGACGAGCGAAAAGGAGGCCACATCGATCAGCCCGAGGTCGCTGAGCCGGAGCTCCGGGATCACCCCCAGTGCGAGGAGCGAGAAGGTCATGAAAGCATTGCTTAGCTCACAGCCGCAGCTTCGTAGGCCTCGCTCCAGCTCCTCAAGCTCCGCCGCCACGGCCTCGACCGGCCGGTCGGCCATCAGCCCGGCGATCGGGAGGGGCACCTCGGCCAAGATCCCGCCATCCTTGACCAGGCAGAGCCCGCCCCCGAGCACGGCGAGCCGGTTCCCCGCAAGGGCCATCGCCTCCGGGGAGGTCCCCATGATCAGGAGATTATGGCTATCGTGGGCCACCGTGCTCGCTAGGGCGCAGCTTGCCTTTAAGCCGAACCCCTTGACGAACCCCAGCCCGATCCGCCCGCTCCCATGGTGCCGCTCCACGACCGCGAGGAGGGCGAGGTCCTCGCTCGGATTAGGGCGGACCGCGCCGTCCCTCACCGGGAGCTTTAGGGTAAGCCCTCTCGTCCGGACTTGGTTCTCGCTCACCTCGATCACCCGGACTGCGACCTGCCCCGCGGGAGATGGGGCTAGGACAGTGAAATCGGAAGGGACCAATGGCCGCTTGAGCCGGACCGTGGCCCGCGCCTCCTCGGGATAAGGGTAGGGCGGGATCTCTACTACCAGGCGGCCAGCCTCGGCCACGACCTCTCCAGCGGCAATCACCAGGTCGATCTCGAGCTCGGAGAGGTCCCGGACCAAGAGGATATCGGCGTAGCGGCCCGGGGCGAGCAGGCCCACATCCTTCGCCACGCCGAACCTCTCCGCGGTGTTCAAGGTCGCCATCCTCAAGGCCGAAATGGGCGGGACCCCCCGGGAGATGGCCAGCCGGACGACCTCATCCATATGGCCCTGAGCGAGGAGCGTCCCGGCATGGCGGTCGTCGGTGCAGAGGAGGAGATGGCGCGGCTCGAGCCCCATCTCCGTGACGGCCCGGAGCTGGGGGACGAGGTCCTGCCAGGCCGAGCCCTGCCGGAGGATGGCGAACATCCCCTGGCGGACCCGGGCGAGCGCGTCCTCCGGCCGAGTCCCCTCATGGCAATCCTCTGGTCCCCCGGCAGCGTAGGCATGGAACATCTGGCCCAGGTCGGGCGAGGCATAGTGGCCCCCGACAGCCTTTCCCAGCCGCAGCGCCGCCGCGACCTTCCGGTGAAGCGCCTCATCCCCGGCGGCAAGGCCGGGATAATTCATCACTTCCCCTAGGCCGATCACCCCCGGCCAGGCCAGGGCCTCTTCCACCTCCTCCGGGCCGAGCTCGGCCCCGGAGGTCTCCAGGCCCGGCGCAGCCGGGACGCACGAAGGGACCTGGACATAGATCTGCATCGGTGTTTGAGCCGCCTCCTCCAGCATCAGCCTCACCCCCGCCAGGCCGAGGACATTAGCGATCTCATGAGGGTCGATGAACGCCCCAGTCGTCCCGTGGGGGAGGACCGCGCGGGCGAACTCCGTGACGGTGAGCAGCGAGCTCTCGATGTGGACATGGGCGTCGAGCAGGCCGGGGAGGAGGTAGCGCCCCTCGGCCTCGATCACCTCGGTCTTGGGGCCGATCATCCCCGAGGCATCAGTGCCACAATAAGCGATCCGACTCCCCAGGACCGCGATATCAGTATGCTCAATGATCTCACCGGAGCAGAGGTTCACCCAGCGACCGTCTTGAACCACTAAATCCGCGGGCCGGCGCCCCATGGCTACAGCCACGAGCTCTCGGGTCATCTCATGGAGCGGCCTCCGCGCGGGCATCTTTGAAAAGGAAAGGAGGGCGGCTACCCCTTTTCCAGGGCAGCCGCCCTTGCTTGCCTCTTCCTTGGGGTTAAGGCTCACCCGGCCAAGGGCCGACCACACCCTGGACGGCCCACTCCATCGTCAGGAGCTCGTCATAGGTCGCGCGGGTCCCCGGCTGGATGACCAGGTTCCCCTTCCGGTCGTAAATCGGCCCGGTGAAGGGGTCGAAGACCATCTCGAAGTCCTTCATCTGCGCCAGGCGGAGCATGACAAGATCGTAGACGGAATACTTGTTGCAGATTTCAACGCAAGTGCAAGTCTCATCAACATAGCCCCCGCCGCAGATGCAATCCTCAACGATTATGTTCCTGAGGATCTCCTCGAACTTGGGGTTGATGATCATCCCC
Organism: Candidatus Acetothermia bacterium; assembly: GCA_028275195.1. GTDB lineage: Bacteria > Bipolaricaulota > Bipolaricaulia > RBG-16-55-9 > JANLFV01 > JANLFV01. The sequence continues at coordinate 1,314 of JAPWVC010000033.1, read as the reverse complement.
GGCTTGGCTCCGACCTCGACTGCGCCCTCGCGCAGGAGCCCCCAATAGTCGACATCCTGTAGGTTAGTCGTGGTATACATCCCGGCGTAGACCTTGGCGAGGAAGTCGAGGTAGAACTTCTCCCAATGGACGATCTGGCCGGAGACGACATAGTCCGGGGCGAAGTCATACATCGGGGAGTAGTGGCCGAAGCTGGGGAGGCCGTTCTGGGCCGCCACCTGGACCACGGTGGGGGAGTCCTCGGTGAAGGCGAAGACATCGCAGCCGTCCTTGATCAGGGCCTCGGCCGCCTCCTTGGCCGCCGCGGGGTTATACCACTCGAAGATCCAGCGGACATGGACCTCGGCGGTGGGGTTCACCTCCCGGACCCCGATGGTGAAGGCGTTGATATGGCGCTTCACTTCGGGGATGGGGAAGGCCCCGACATACCCGACCTTCCCGGACTTGGTGAGAGCCCCGGCCATCAGCCCATTGAGGTAGTAGACCTGATAGAAGTCGGCCATGTAGGTGGCCATATTCGGGGCTCGCTTGAACCCGGAGCAGTGGGCGAAGATCTTGTCCGGGTAGCGCTGGGCTGCGGCGAGGGTCCCGTCCATGAACCCGAAGCTGGTGGTGAAGATCACATCGACCTTCTCTTGCTGGATCAATCGGTCGATGTAGGTCCCGACCTCGGCCTCGGGGACCGATTCGACATAGACGGTCTCGAGCCAGGGGAAGGTCTCTTCCGCGATCAGGCGGGCCTTATTGTGGGCGTGGGTCCAGCCGTAGTCCCCGATCGGGCCGACATAGATGAACCCGGCCTTCAGATTCCCAGCCCCGGCCGCGGAGCCGGTCAGCATCGGCATGAGGCCGAGGCCACTGACTAGAAGGAGCACCAACAAGACTCTAATCCAGATCCCCTTCATTTCTCCCTCCTTGTCTGTTAGGGTTTTAAGGCTATCGCGCTCTTCGAGCGGGAGAGCTGCGCCCGAGCTACCACCTCCTTTCTCCTCCCAACTTCCTGGTCAGCCATTTTTAGACTACATCTAAACCCGCTCGCCTGTCAACCCCTCCGGCCAAGCACGAGAGGCCGCCGAGCGATGAACCTCCCTCGGCCGGGCGAACCGAGGAATTCCCCGTCCCGCATGATGACCTTTCCGCGGGAGATGGTGAGGACCGGCCAGCCCCGCAGGGCCTTCCCCTCGTAGATGTTGTAGTCCGTGTTCATATGCAACTCCGCCGCGCGGACGGGTCGCTCTAACTCCGGGTCCAATATCACCAGGTCGGCGTCCTTTCCCAGGGCGATCTGGCCCTTCCCCTCCAGCCCGAAGAGCC
>JAPWVC010000125.1 GCA_028275195.1 Candidatus Acetothermia bacterium | reverse complement strand
GAAGACCGTCCAGATCATGGACGAACTGGAGATCCCCAGGCCCTGCATCGACATGGAGGATGAGGGCTACAATGTCGAGTGGTCCCAGGAGCTCAAGCTGGACCAGTCCGCCGGGGAATACATCAAGGCCTGGGCCTTGATCCATATCCTCCGCCGGCTCCTCGGCTTCGAGGCCCTCCCCCTAGGCACGGTCTTCAACATGAGCGTCGGCTACAACCTCGAGGGGATCAAGAGCCCGCCCATGACCCGCTTCATGGATCGGCTGCAAGATGCCTCTAGGGAGATCGCCGAGCTCCGGGCGGTCCTGAGGGAGGAGTTCCCCCAATTCGCTGATCTCGAGATCCCGGCTCGCATCACCAACAATGTCACCCTCTCCACCATGCACGGCTGCCCGCCGGACGAGATCGAACGGATCGCCAGGTATCTGCTGGAGGAGAGAGGGTTGCACACCATGGTCAAGCTGAACCCCACCCTGCTCGGCAAGGAGGAGGTGATGCGGATCCTCCACGACCACCTCGGCTTCAGGGAGATCCAGATCCCCGACCGGGTGTTCGAGCAAGACCTGCAGTGGGACCAGGCGGTGAAGTTGATCAAGACCCTGAAGGAGGTCGCCGCGGAGCGGGGCCTCACCTTCGGAGTAAAACTGAGCAATACCCTGGCCGTGGCCAACCACAAGGGCCGCCTCCCCGGCGAGGAGATGTATATGTCGGGGCGGGCCCTCTACCCCATCACCATCAACCTCTTTTACAAGCTCTCGCGGGAGTTCAACGGCGAGCTGGATGTCTCCTTCTCCGCTGGGGCCGACGCCTTCAATCTGACGAGGATCCTGGCCGCCGGCGCCCGGCCCGTCACCGCCGTCACGGATCTGCTGAAACCGGGCGGCTACTCCAGGCTCCTCCAATATCTGGAGAACCTGGAGAGGGAGATGGGGAGGCTCGGGGTGAAGAGCCTAAAGGAGCTAGCCCGGGATAAGTTGGCCAATCTGGAAAGGGAGGCCGCTCGGGCCTTGGAAGACCCGCGCTACAAGAAGGATTACCAGCCCTACCCCTTGCCCAAGGTCGAATCGAAGCTGGGCCTCTTCGACTGCATCGCCGCCCCCTGCGTGGAGAGATGCGCGATCCGGCAAGATGTGCCCGAATATGCCTGGCTGATCTCCCGCCGGGAATACGACCGAGCGCTGGAGGTCATCCTCTCCCGGAATCCCCTTCCTGGTGTGCTCGGCTATGTCTGCAACCACCTCTGCCAGACCCGCTGCACCCGCAGCAACTACGACCAGCCGGTTGCCATCCGCGCCCTCAAGCGGTTCGCGGCCGAAAGGGGCGAGGCACCCCGAATCCCGAAGCTGAAGCCGAAGCGCAAAGCACGGGCCAAAAACCCCCGAGTGGCGGTGATCGGCAGCGGGCCGTCAGGGCTGGCCGCCGCTTACTTCCTGACCCTGAACGGCATCGAGGTCACCATCTACGAGGCCAGGGACCGGCCTGGAGGGATGCTGGCCCTCGCACCCGCCTTCAGGCTCCCCGAGGCCGTCGTCCAGGAGGACATCGAGCGGATCACCGATCTGGGGGTGAAGATCGAGCTCTCCCATCCCATCACCTCTCCTCCGGAGGAGCTTCTGCGGGAGGGGTTCGATGCCGTCTACATCGCCTCGGGCGCGGGGAAGGATGCCCCCCTGGGCATCGAGGGAGAGGATGGCGAAGGCGTCTACCATGCCCTCGATTTTCTCGAGCGGGTGCGGCGGGGGGAGAGGATTGAGCTGGGCACCAAGGTGCTAGTGATCGGCGGGGGGAACTCGGCCATGGATGCGGCCAGGACAGCCAAGCGGCTCACCGCTGGCTCGGTGACCGTCGTCTACCGGCGGACCCGTCAGGAGATGCCGGCCAATGAGGAGGAGATCGAAGACGCGCTCGTCGAGGGCGTGATCTTGGAGGAACTGGCCTCCCCCACCAGGATCATCTTGCGGGAGGGCCGGGTGATCGGCCTGGAGTGCGTGCGCAACGCGCTCGGGGAGCCCGGGCCGGACGGGCGGAGGAGGCCGATCCCCATCGCAGGCAGCGAGTTTCAGCTCGAGGCGGATTCCATCATCGTGGCCATCGGCCAGCGGCCTGAGGTCTCCTTCCTCGACGGGAGCGCGGTTAACCTCCGTGAGGACGGGACCATCGCCGTCTCCCCTGAGACCGGGCTTGCAAGGGCCGGAGGGGCGCAGGTCTACGCAGGAGGGGATGCGGTGCGCGGGCCAGCCACCATCGTCGAGGCATGTGCCGATGGGAGAAGGGCGGCCGAGGCGATCTGCCGACAGTTGGGCGTGCCCTTTGAGCGGCCAGCGGTCCGCCTCCCTCTGCTCTCCGAGGAGGAGATCGTGCAGGTCAAGCGCGTTCGGGCCAGAAAGGCCTTCCAGCATGAGGGGGCGAAGTTACCGCCCGATCAGCGCGGCAGCTTCGACCTAGTGGAAGCGACCCTGACGGAGGAGGAGGCCCTGGCCGAGGCAGCTCGGTGCCTGCAATGCTCGACCCTGTGCGATAAGTGCGTGGAGGTCTGCCCTAATCGGGCCAACTTTACCTTCTTCGTCGCGCCCGTAAGCCTAGCGGTGCCTACAGTCTCCTGTCGCCGAGGGAAGCTGACAGTGACCGGAGAGGAGATCTTCCGGGTCGAGCAGGCTCGGCAGATCATCCACATCGACGACTTCTGCAATGATTGCGGCAACTGCGAGACCTTCTGTGTTCACCAGGGCAAACCCTACCTGGACAAGCCTAGGCTCTTCCTCAGTGAGAGCGACTTCAAGTCGGAGGAGGATAATGCCTTCTATGTCGAGAAGGGTAGCCAAGGATGGACCATCAAGAGGCGAGAAGGCGGGAAGGATTCAAGGCTCTCCATGGAGGACGGGGGCGGAATGGTCTTCGAGAACGAGCTGCTGAGGGTCGGCCTCTCCCCTGATTTTCAAATCGAGGGCCTGGAGCTGAAGGAGGAGTTCGAGGGAGCATTCCACCTGACCGAGGCGGCGGAGATGGCCTTGATCCTCAAAGGGCTGCTCAACTCCCTGGCCTTCCTGCCCCTCAAGGAGGAAGGATGAGCAAGATCCTGATCGA
>JAPWVC010000101.1 GCA_028275195.1 Candidatus Acetothermia bacterium | reverse complement strand
TGGGATGAGGGGGATGAAGAAGCTCCAGGATTTGTTCGTCGATGAGAAGGTCCCCCAGGAGGAGCGAGCTCGGGTTCCATTGGTCTGCGACCGAGGGGGAATCATCTGGGTGGTGGGCCTGAGGCTGAGCGAGGACTATAAAGTGACGGAAGAGACCAAGCGGGCTCTGCGGATCACGGCCCGGGAGATCGGCCAGCAGGGGCAAGGGCGGGTTGCGCGGAGAGCTCCTCAGGAACAGGCCATCGAGAAAGAGATGGGCTAAGAAGATGACAGCCTTCATTACCGCCGCGGCGTTTTTGGCGACCATTGGCTTTATCGTCCTGATCCACGAGGGCGGCCACTTCCTTGTCGCTAAGCTCACCAAGATGTGGGTCCACGAGCTAGCGCTCGGGTTCGGCCCGGCCCTCCTGCGGCTCCGGCTCCGCGAGACCAAGTATTCCTTAAGGCTCTTCCCCATCGGTGGTTATGTCCGCGTGGCCGGGGATGAGACGGCCAGTGAAGAGGATGCCCGGGTCCCCCCGGACCGGCTCTTCTTCAACAAACCCCCAACCACGCGGATGGCGATGGTCCTCGCCGGGCCGGTGGCCAACCTCCTCGCGGCAGTGGTGATCATCGTCCTCGTCGTCGGTGCGATCGGGATCCCCTACCTCGAGGTCGACAAGCTCAGTGAGGGGAGCCCCTCGGCCGGGCTCCTCCAAGCCGGTGATAGGATCGTGAGCGCTGAAGGGAAGAGGGTCTACTTTCTGGAGCAGCTCCAGCGGATCGTCCGTGAGCGCGGCCAGGCTGGCCAACCAGTGACAGTTGAGGTCCAGCGGAACGGCCAGAGGCTGAGCTTCCAGATCCGGCCGAAATTCGAGGAGGGGAGATACATCATTGGCGTTTACTTCACTGGGAGTAGCATGACCCAGCAGGTCCCGTTCCCCACGAGCCTCGGGCTCGGCCTCCTCTGGGTGAAGAATGTCTTCCTCGGGATTTATTTGGGCTTCCGCGGGCTCTTCACCGGGGCGATCCCCCCAGGGGAGGCCCTCACCGGGCCGGTGGGGCTCGCCTCGATCATCGGGGAGAGCCTAGCCCAGGGGTTGCTCCCATTCTTCACTCTCGTCGCGGCCTTGAGCCTCATGATCGGGGTGGTAAACCTTATCCCCTTCCCCGGGCTGGACGGCTCGCGGATCGCCTTCCTGAGCTATGAGCTCGTTCGAGGGAGGCCGATCCCGCGCGAGCGGGAAGGCTTGGTCCACTACATCGGGATCGTCATCCTCCTCGGCCTCATGCTCCTCATCACCTACAACGACATCCTCAAGCTCATCCGCGGCCACTAGGACCGCCACGGCATAGGCCGCGAGCCCCTCGCCCCGCCCGAGGGCCCCCAGCCCCTCCGGGGTCGTGGCCTTGATGTTGATCATCTCCCTCTTTATCCCGAGGGCCGCGGCCAGCCGCTCGGCCATCTCCGGGATATGGGGCGCAAGCTTGGGCTCCTGGGCGACGATGGTGGCGTCGATGTTGCTGATTCGATGATTTCTAGCCCGGACCATCTCCCCGACCTCCCGGAGGAGAACGAGGCTGGAGATGCCCTTGAACTTAGGATCGGTATCGGGGAAGTGCTGGCCGATGTCCCCCAGCCCCGCCGCCCCGAGTAAGGCATCGCAGATCGCATGGCTCAGGACATCACCGTCAGAGTGGCCAGTCAACCCTCTCTCATAAGGGACCTCGACCCCGCCGAGGATCAGCTTGCGATCCGGTGCGAAACGGTGGAAGTCGAGCCCGAAGCCGACCTTGATCATCGGAGGATTCTAACTCTTCCCTCCGGAGGAGGACAACCGGGGGTGGCGGGCCGGACCCGGCGGTGTAGGCTTTAGGGCCTATGGCTGATTACCTCGCGCTCGGGCTAGGGGCCTTCTTCCTCTCCTTGATCGGGACCGGGCTCTTCCTCCGCGTAGCCCGTCACCTCGGCCTGGGGAAGCACATCCGTGAATACGGGCCGGAGATCCACGCCAAGAAGGAGGGGACCCCCACAATGGGCGGGCTGGTGATCTTGATCGCCTTCACGGCCTTTTCGCTTTTGGCCTGGCTCCGAGGCGGGCCGCCCTCCCTGAGGAGCTGGCTCCTCCTGGGAGCGACGCTCAGTTACAGCCTAATCGGCCTGGCTGATGATCTTATCGGGCTATGCAAGCGGCGCTCGCTGGGGCTTCTCATCCGGTATAAGCTCCTCCTCCAGTCGCTATTGGCCCTAGGGCTCTTCCTCGGCCTCAAAGCGGCTGGCCTGCCGATGCTGGTGAAGGTCCCGTTCGCCCGGACCTGGCTCGAGCTCCCTTTGTGGGCCCATGGGCTCCTCACGGTCTTCGTCCTGGTCGGGACGACCAATGCGATGAACCTCACCGACGGGCTCGATGGACTGGCCACGGGCGTGACCCTGATCATGCTCCTCCCATTCCTTTGGCTCCTCCAGGGCGAGCCGGAGCTCTGGGGGGCCGCCATCATCTTCGCCGGGGCGCTCCTCGGCTTCCTCTGGTTCAATGCCTACCCCGCCCAGCTCTTCCTGGGGGATACCGGCTCCATGGCCCTCGGGGGCTTCCTCGGGATGCTCTCGCTCCTCTCTGGGACAGCCTTGATCCTGCCCTTGCTCGGAGGGGTCCTCGTGGCCGAGGCCCTCTCGGTGATGCTCCAAGTGACGAGCTACCGGCTCTTCCATGTCCGGATCTTCAAGGTCAGCCCACTCCACCACCACTTCGAGCGGGCCAAGGGGGTCGACTACCGCTTCTTGCTCCCGAACCGCGAGCTGGAGGAGCCTCAAATTACGGTCCGGTTCTGGATCGCCTCCGGGCTCTTGGCCCTCCTGGGGCTCTGGGCCTGGCTGGCTTGAAGGCCCGCTCAAAGGCGTAGGCCGCTCGGAGGAGCCTCCCCTCCCCAAGGTGGGGGCCGATGAGCTGGAGCCCGAAGGGGAGGCCCTCGACCTCTCCCCCAGGTATGGAGATCGCCGGGAGGCCGGCGAGGCTGGCCGGGACGGTATAGACATCGGAGAGATACATCTGGAGAGGGTCGGCGATCCGCTCGCCCAATTTAAAAGCCGGGGTCGGGGAGGTTGGCCCGATGATCAGCTCGACCTCCTGGAAGGCCCGGTCGAAGTCCTCTTTGATGAGCCTCCGGACCCGCTGGGCCTTCCCATACCACTCTTCATAGTAGCCGGCCGCGAGGGCGTAGGTCCCGAGCATGATCCTTCGCTTCACCTCCGGGCCGAAGCCGCGGTCACGGCTCTCGGAATAGAGCCCTTCGAGCGTCTCATCGTTGGCTCTCATCGTATAGCGGACGCCGTCGAACCGGGCGAGGTTGGCGGACGCCTCGGCGGAGGCGATCAAGTAATAGGTAGGGATGGCATACTCCGTATGGGGTAAGGAGATCTCGCGGAGCTCAGCCCCTAATTCTGTGAAGATGGCCTTCCACTCCTCGACTCGGGCGAGGGCCTCCTCGGAGAGCCCCTCGGCGAGATACTCCCTAGGGAGGCCAATCCGGAAGCCAAGGATCCCCTCTCCCAGCCCTCTAGTGTAATCCACATTACCGTTATCGAGTGAGGTCGAGTCCTGAGGGTCCCAGCCGGAGATGAGGCTCAGGAGTAACGCGGCGTCTTGGACATCTTTGGTGATCGGCCCGATCTGGTCGAGCGAGGAGGCGAAGGCCACCAGCCCGTAGCGCGAGACCAGGCCGTAGGTCGGCTTCAGCCCGACCACCCCGCAGAGGGCCGCGGGTTGGCGGATCGAGCCGCCGGTGTCGCTCCCCAGGGCCGCGAGGGCCTCGTGAGCCGCCACGGCCGCCGCGGAGCCCCCGGAGGAGCCCCCGGGGACCCGCTCGAGGTCATGGGAGTTCCGTGTGGGGAAGAAGGCGGAGTTCTCGCATGAGGAGCCCATGGCGAACTCGTCCATGTTCGTCTTCCCCAGGATCGTGGCCCCCGCGGCCTTCAAGCGTGCGATAGCGGTGGCATCGTAGATCGGCCTGAACCTCTCCAGGAAGCGGGAGCCGCAAGTGGTCCGAAAGCCCACAGTGGAGATGTTGTCCTTGACCGCGATGGGGAGGCCTCTCAGCGGCTTCCCAGCGTTGGCCTTAGCCTGGGCGAGCAGTTCCTCCTGATCGGCAAGCTCGAGATAGGCCCGGATCGAGGTCTCCTTCTCCTCGAGCGCCGAATAGAGGTCTTGGATGACCTCTTCGATCGAGGCCTCCCCGCCCTCGAGGAGTCCAATCAGCTCATGTAATGGTCGCTCGTTGAGACCCATAACCTTCTCACCAGGATTGTTCAGGAACCTGGCAGAGTTGTCAACTTGGTATAATCTTTCGACAACAGGGTGGCGGAGGTGCCGAGATGGGAGTCTTCCATGTGAATTGCTTTGTCCGAAGTATTACAAGCTCGGGAGATGAGATCGAGGTCTCGAAGCTCATCGTAGACGGCGGCTCCGAATGTACCTGGATCCCCGAAGAGGAGCTCAAGAAGGCCGGGATCACTGTCAGGAAGAGGGATGTCCCCTTCGTCATGGCCAACGGTCAGGTAGTGACCCGGGATGTGGGCTATGCCATCTTGCGCTGCCAGGAGTTCGAGACGGTAGATGAAGTAGTCTTCGCACGGGAAGGGGATCTTCGGCTCCTCGGCTCACGAACACTGGAAGGCTTTAGGGTCGTGCTCGATGCCCGGGAGAAGAAGCTCGTAGCGGCCGGCCCCTACCCCGCGGCAGGGGCGTGAGCCAGGTAAGGCTAGGCCGGCTATGCGGGCTTAGCGGCCTTTGTTTGAGGGCCTCTCAAGCTTC
>JAPWVC010000100.1 GCA_028275195.1 Candidatus Acetothermia bacterium | reverse complement strand
AGCATCTCCACCAACCTCGTGGCGATCGATCGCGCGGGGAGGATGCTCAGTTGGGTCTATCTCCGGACCGGGGGGGACCCGCTGCTCGCCGTCCGCCGCGGGCTGAAGGTCCTCGAGACGCAGACCGCGGGTAAACTCAGGGTCATCGGGGTCGGTGTGACCGGCTCGGGGCGGGAGCTGATCGGGAGGTTCGTGGGGGCTGACCTGATCAAGAACGAGATCACCGCCCAGGCCACCGCGGCGGTGGCCATCGATCCCCAGGTCGATACGGTCTTCGAGATCGGTGGCCAGGACTCCAAGTTCATCCGGCTCAAGAACGGGGCGATCATCGACTTCGCCATGAACAAGGCCTGTGCTGCCGGGACCGGCTCATTCCTGGAGGAGCAGGCCGGCCGGCTGGCGATCCCCATTGAGGAGTTCTCCGAGATCGCCCTCCGCTGCCCCGCCCCGGCTCCCCTCGGGGAGCGGTGCACCGTCTTCATGGAATCCGATCTCATCCACCACCAGCAGCGCGGCTCCTCCAAGGAGGAGCTGATCGCTGGGCTGGCCTACTCCATTGCTTATAACTACTTGAACCGGGTGGTCGGGAGCCGGAAGCTCGGGGAGCGGATCCTCTTCCAAGGCGGAGTGGCCCACAACAAGGCGGTCCTAGCCGCCTTCCAGCAGCTCACGGGGAAGGAGGTCCTCGTCCCTCCTCACCATGATGTGACCGGGGCATATGGGGTGGCCCTCCTGGTGCGAGAGGAGATGGGAGCCCGAGCTGACGGGAAGAGGACCAACTTCCGGGGGTTCGACCTCGACCGGAATTATGAGGTCTCGCACTTCACCTGCCGGGCCTGCGCCAATGTCTGTGAGATCAAGCAGGTGAAGTTCCGCGACGGCCCGGCCCTCTTCTACGGCTCAAGATGCGGCAAGTTCGACGAGCTCCAGCGGAGGCGGGTGAATCCGGAGCTGCCCGACCCATTCGCGGAGCGGGAGCGCCTCCTCTGGGGGAAGGAGGACTACGAGGGCCTCCTCAGCTACCAGCCGGCGGGGAAGAAGCGCGGGCGGGTCGGGATGCCAAGGGCCCTCCTCTTCTGGGACAAGTTCCCCTTCTGGCGAGAGTTCTTCCTCTCACTGGGGTATGAGGTCTTGCTCTCACCCCAGACCGACCGGGAGTTGCTGAAGGTCTCGGTCCAAGGGGCCACGGCCCTGGCCTGCCTCCCCTCCAAGGCCGTCCATGGCCACATCAAGGCGCTCCTGAACGAGCGGCCAGACTACCTCTTCCTCCCGGCGATGATCGACGCCGACTTCCCCGGCCTCACCACCCAGGTAAACCATAACTGCCCTCTAGTCCAGGCGATGCCCTACATCGCGAACGGGCAGTTCGACTTCGCCCGCCTCTCCATCCCCGTCATTCAAGATCCATTCCACTTCTATCGGCCAAAGAAGCTCCTCGAGGAGCTCTATGAGCTGGGGAAGCGACTCGGGGGGCGCCATTCTGCGGTCCGGGAGGCGATCGCCCGGGCCTGGTCGGCCCAGAGGGCCTTCGAGCAGGCTTGCCGCGCCCGGGGCCGGGAGCTCCTCCGGCAGATCGGGCCGAAGCGCCGGGGGATCGTGATCCTCGCCCGCTCTTATAACGGCTGCGACCGTGGGCTCAATCTGAATGTCCCGGAGAAGCTGAGGGGGATGGGGGCTATCCCCTTCCCGCTCGACTTCCTCCCACTGGAGGAGGTGGACTGGCGCCCGTTCGCCGCGGTCCACTGGAACTGCGGGAAGAGGATCCTCTGCGCGACCGAGATCATCAAGGGGACCCCCTACCTCCATGGGGTCTATCTCTCCCACTTCATGTGCGGCCCGGACTCGTTCATCGTCCACCATGTCCGGCAGAACCTGGGGGAGGAGCCGCTCCTCTTCCTCGAGCTGGATGAGCACTCCGCCGACGCGGGCCTCCTCACCCGCTTGGAGGCCTACCTCGACTCGCTCTTGCACCTCAGCCCGGAGGCAGAGAGGGCTATCCCTGTCGAGGCCGCAGTCTCGACGGCCGTCTCATTGGAGGCCGAGCGATGACCAAGCGAATCGAGGTCGCACCGACGGCGAAGCGGGAGTTCGACCGGAAGAAGACGGTCTACCTCCCCTATATGTGCGACCATGCCCATGCCCTGGTGGGCGCGCTCGCCTGGTGCGGGATTAAAGGGGAGGTCCTCCCTCCCCACGATGAGCGGACCTTAGAGTATGGGAGGCGCTACTCCAGTGGCGGGGAATGCCTGCCCTTCATCCTCACTACGGGCGAATTCTTAAAGCTCCTGGAGTCCCCGGGCTTCGACCCCCAGAAGGCCGCGCTGTTTATGCCCACCTCCTGCGGCCCCTGCCGCTTCGGCCAATACTACAATGTCCAGAGGATGATCTTCTCCTCCCTGGGATATGAGATCGACATGATCTCCGTCGAGGCCTATGACTCTTACACCATCCAGGACTTGGGGCAGGAGTTCCGCAAGACCGCCTGGTATGGGCTCCTGGCGGTCGACCTCCTCCAGAAGCTCCTCTGGAAGACCAGGCCCTATGAGCTGGTAGAGGGCGAGACCGACCGGGTCTACCGCGAGGCGGTCCGGGAGGTCCGGGAGAGCCTGGCTGGAAGCGGCCGGAAGGGGCTCCGCCTCGCCCTCGCGCGGGCCGTGGAGCGCTTCGCGGGGATCAGGGTCCGGGAAGAGGAGCGCCCCCTGATCGGGGTCGTGGGCGAGATCTACATCCGGGCCAACGACTACGGGAACTCCCAGATCATCCGCTTGGTGGAGCGGCTCGGCGGGGAGGTCCGCGTCGCACCGGTCTGCGAGTGGCTCTACTACACGAACCGGAAGAAGATCCAGGACAGCCTGGAGCGGAAGGAGCTCTTCAAATTGATCAATGCCTGGCTCGAGGACCTCTGGCAGCGCCACGGCGAGGAGGAGGTCGCTAGGAGCTTCGTCCCCCTCTTGCCGGGGAACGACCTCCATGAGCCGCGGATCGCCAGGATCATCAGGAACAGTGACCCTTACATCAAGGAGGTCTACCGCGGCGAGCCGGTCCTCGATGTGGGGAAGGCCGTCGACTACATCGCTAAAGGTGCGGCGGGGATACTCTATACCCTCCCCTTCTCTTGCATGCCGGGGACGATGGTGAGCGCCGTCTCCAGCTTAGTCCGGAAGGATCACGGGAACATCCCCTGGCTCAATCTCACCTTCGACGGCCAGAAGCAGACGAACCTTAAGACCCGGCTCGAGGCCTTCCTCTTCCAAGCCAAGCAGTTCGCGGCCACAAAAGCGAGGGGATCACCATAGCCCGCAGGGACACTATCCGCGGCCTCTTCCCCAGGCTGGGAGAGCATCTCCGGGCGCTCGGTCCCCGCCTGAGCGCCTGGGACCGGGCCAGTCTGGAGCGGATCAGCTCGAGCCGGCTCCTCGCCCCCCTCTCTTCCCTGTTCATCGGGGCCACCTACCTCGGGGACGGCTACCTCTGGGGGATGCTGGCCCTCCTCTTGATGCTCCGCGGTGAGGCAGATCGCCGGTATGTCCTGATCGGGGTGGGGATCACGATCATCAACGCCCTAACCTATACGCTCCTCAAGCTCTACTTCAAGCGCCAGCGGCCGGTCCCCTTCCCCGCGACCCTCCGCTCGAGGGTCCTCGAGCGGTATGCCTTCCCCTCAGGCCACAGCTCGATCTCCTTCGGCGTGGCCTTCCTGGTCGCCCATTTCTACCCCTTCCTCTGGGCCCAGGCTCTCGTCTACGCCCTCGCCGGCTTCATCAGCCTCTCCAGGATCTATGTCCAGGAGCACTATCCCTCGGATGTCCTGGCCGGGGCCCTCTGGGGGACGGGGCTCACCGCGGCGCTCTTGCCGTTGTTCGAGAAGCTCATGTTATGAATGGAGGTTTGCCTATGAGAGAAGTGGCGGTCGTCGGTGTCGGCGCTACCCCCTTCGCGCCGGTCACCCCGGACTCAAACTGGAAGGAGCTGATCTTCCAGGCCGCGGTCCGGGCCTACGAGGACGCGGGGATCGACCCGCGAAAGGATGTCGATAGCTTCATCACCTGCGCTGAGGACTTCTGGGAGGGCTTCGCCATCTTCGATGAATTCACTCCCGACCAGCTCGGCGCAGCTAAGAGGCCGATGCATACCGTCGCCGGGGACGGCCTCTTGGGCCTGGCGAATGCCTGCATGCAGATCAAGACCGGGCTGTTCAATATCGTTGTGGTCGAGGCCCACAGCAAGATCTCCGAGCTCTTGACCTACGAGGATGTCCTGATGCTGGCCTTCGACCCGATCTATGAGGCCCCGCTCGGGGGCCATCCCCACTACCTCGCGGGCTTGGAGATGCGGGAATACCTGGCTTGGACCGGGACGACCGAGGAGGAGTGCGCCGCCGTGGTGGCGAAGAATAAGCGGAATGCCCTGAGGAATCCGCTCGCGCCCTACGGGGCCGCGATCTCCGTGGAAGATGTCCTCTGCTCCCGCTACCTCTTCGACCCCCTCAAGGAGCTGGAGATCGCCCCTCTGGCCGATGGGGCGATCGTCCTCGTGCTAGCCGAGGGGGAGTTGGCGAAGCGGCTGAGCGAGAAGCCGGTCTTCCTGGCCGGGATCGGCTGGTGCTCCGAATCCCCTTGGGTCGGCTCCCGCCTCCCCGACGCGGCCTATGCCCGCCGGGCGGGGGAGATGGCCTACCAACAGGCGGGGATCAAGGACCCCTTGAGGGAGCTGGACCTCGTGGAGGTCGACGATCGCTTCAGCTATAAAGAACTACAGCACCTCGAGGCCCTGGGCTTGGCCAGGCCGGGCGAGGCCGGCCAGCTCCTCCTGGAAGGGGCACTCGATCGGGGCGGCGAGCTCCCGGTCAACCCA
>JAPWVC010000097.1 GCA_028275195.1 Candidatus Acetothermia bacterium | reverse complement strand
TAGGGCGAGCAGTAAGTGCTCCACCCCGACATAGCCGTGCTTCCAGGCACTGGCCTCATCGTAGGTGACGGCCATGATCTCCTGTGCTTCTCGTGAGAAGCGATTATACATCTCTTGCATCAGCTCGCACCTCCCCCAGCTTCTATCGAGAGCATTATAAGAATCGACTGGTCCATTGTCAACTCAGCTCCGTGCAGGCCTATGGCCAGGAGGGGCGGAACGGCCGGCCGCTGACTTAATCTTGTCTTGCCCTGATTTGTTCATGAGACCAGGGCTTGACAGGCGGGAGGAGTATAATCGCCTTGCCTAAGGAGACCGGGGATGAGGGAAGAGACTGAGCTAAGGTGCTGCAATGCTCGCTGCAATCCCAGGTCAAGGCTCCGGGCGGTTGATCTCTCCCATTAGCCTCTCGATCCCTTGCTCGCAGAAGAGGTCGATCGCCCCAGCCACCCGCGTGAGGACGGGCTCGAGCCGGGCCAGTTCCTCCGGGGTGAGCCGGCCCAGGACATAAGGGACGAGATCCCCCTGGAGGCCTTCCCGCCCGATCCCGATCCGGAGCCTGGGGAACTCCTCCGTCCCCAGCTCGGCGATGATCGAGGCCAGCCCACCATGACCGCCGTGGCCGCCACGCGCGCGGGCCCGGAGCTTCCCCAGAGGGAGGCGCACATCATCGCAAATGACGAGGCAATCGCTCACCTCCAGGGGGAAACGGGCCAAGAGCTCTCTCACCGCCAGGCCGCTCCGATTCATATATGTGAGCGGCTTGACCAGGAGGAGGTCTTCCTTAGGGCGATAGACCAGGGCCTGATCGACCTTCCGGCCGCGAAGGAGGAAATGCTTGCTCCACCAGCGGCGGAGCCACCCCTGGCCCGCCGGGCCTAGCCCGGCTAAATAACGGTCGAGCGCGAGGAAGCCGAGATTATGCCTGGTCCAGTGATACTGTGGCCCGGGGTTCCCCAGGCCGAAGATCGCCTTCACGAGCTGGCTTTTTCCTCCCCAGGCTTGGCCGCCTCGCCCTCCGCGGGGGCCGCTTCCGCTGCCGGGGCCTCAGCCTCGGCCGCAGCCGCTGCGGTGACCTCAACCGTCACCTCGCGCCGCGGGACTTTCACGGTCGCGAGCGGCGTCTCCGGCGGGGTGAGGACCTTCACCCCCTCGAGGAGAGGAAGGTCGCGGACACGGAGGGTCTCGCCTAGCCCGAGGCCGCTCACATCGACTTCAAGCTTCTCCGGGATCCGCTCGGGAAGGCCACGGACGCGGATGGCCGTCTGGAGCCGACGGAGGACCCCGCCCAGCCGCCGCCCTTGCGGGTCACCTCGGAGGAGGAGCGGGATCTCGAGAGTGACTTCCTGTTCCGGGCTAGGGAGGTAGAAGTCGACATGGATGACCCTATCAGTCAAGGGGTGATATTGGATCTCCTTGATGAATGCTTCCCACTCTTCCCCGTCGAGTGCCAGCTTGATCCGCGAGCTCCGGGTGATCTGGCCCAGGAGCCGCTCCAGCTCACCCTGTTGGACCTGGATCAGCCGATGGATCCCCCGGCCATAGACCACCCCGGGGATCAGGCCCTGTCGGCGGAGGGCGCGTGGATTCCCCTTGCCACGCGGCACTGCTCCTAACTTATACATCTTGACCTCCTCTTAAAGGCACGGAAAGACCTCACTGACGGAGCGGTTCTCATGGATCCGAGTGATGACCGAAGCCATGAGCTCCCCTACCGAGATTCGCTCTATTATACCAACTCCTTCCTTCGGTGGGGGAATTGAGTTGGTCACGACGATTTTCCGGATCGGGGAAGCCCTCAATCTCTCCAGGGCATTTCTGGCGAAGACCCCGTGTGTGAAGGCGGCGTAGATCTCTTTCACCCCCTCGCGCTCAAGGAGCCTGCTCGCCTCCAGGACCGTCGCCCCGGCGGAGATAATGTCATCGATGATGATCGCCCGCTTCCCGCGGACCTCCCCGATCAAGTTGAGGCTCTCCACCCGCTCGCTCGTCACCCTCCGCTTCTCGATGATCGCTAGAGGGAGCTTCAGCCCCTCGGCGATCGCCCGCGCGCGCTTCACCGCCCCAAGGTCCGGGGAGACAATCACCGTCTCCTCGTCGGCCAGCCCCCGGCTGCGGAAGTAGTCGATGAAGATCGGGTCGATCATCAGGTTGTCCACGGGGATGTCGAAGAACCCCTGGATCTGGCCGGCATGTAAGTCCAGGGTGAGCACGCGATCGGCACCGGCAGTCTCGATGAGGTTGGCCACGAGCTTGGCGGTGATGGGGACCCGGCCGATATGCTTCCTATCCTGCCTGGCATAGCCGTAGTAGGGGATCACGGCCGTGATCCTCCCGGCCGAGGCGCGCTTCAGGGCATCGATCATGATCAGGAGCTCCATCAGGTTCTCGTTCACCGGTGGGCAGGTCGGCTGGATCACGAAGGCATCGGCCCCACGGACATTCTCCTCGATGTGGACGAAGATCTCGCCGTCGGGGAACCGGCTCACTTCGACCGCACAGAGCGGTGTCCCTAAATGATCAGCGATCTCCTCGGCTAGCTCGGGGTTGGCGTTCCCCGCGAGGAGTTTCAGCTCTGGATCGTTCATCACCCCCTCCTTTCCCCTTTAGAGATGATGCTCCACTCGATCCGGCAGCCCGCACCGACCTCGAAGCCCACGACGCGGGAGTTCTCGATCACCGTTCCTTCACCGATCCGGCTCCCTCCACCGATGAATGAGCCCGGCCCGATCCGAGCGTCCCGGGCGACGGAGGCGGCCGGTTCGATGATCACCGTCTCCGGGGCCACGACCGTCGCCCCGGCGGCCAGGACTTCGGCTAGCTTCCGCCGCCGGAGGATCGCCTCGGCCTGGGCCAGCTCCGCTTTGGAGTTGATCCCGAGCAAGGGCTCGCTCTCCCGAGCTAAGAGCGCCCGGATGGGCTCGCCTCTCCGGTGATAGAAGCTGATGATATCGGGCAGGTAATACTCGCCCTGGGCATTAGTGGCCTCTAGCTCCGTCAAAGCCTCCCAGAAGAGCTCTTCATTCCGGACGAGATAGACCCCGCTGTTCACCTCGCGAATCCTCCTCTCCGCTTCGCTGGCATCTCGGTCCTCGACGATCCTGAGGACCGCGCCATCGTGGCCGCGGACGATCCGACCATAGCCGTGAGGGTCCCCAAGCTCCATGGTCAGGAGGGAGAGCCGCCCCCCATGAGCCCGGTGGAATGAGAGGAACCGCTTGAGTAGCTCCGTCTGAAGCAGTGGAAGGTCCCCGGGGAGGATGAGGATCTCCCCGCCCTTATCTTCAAGGGCCGAGCGGGCCTGGAGGACCGCATGGCCGGTCCCGAGCTGCTCTTTTTGCTCGACGAAGATCAGGCCCCGGCTAGCGAACCGCTCCCGGACCCTCTCGCCTTGATGGCCGATCACTACCACAGTTCTTGCGGCCTCGAGTGGGGCGACCGCTTCCAGGATATACTCGAGGATCGGGCGGCCACAGAGCTCATGGAGGGCCTTGGGCTGCGCGGAGCGCATCCTTTTCCCCTTCCCAGCGGCCAGGATCAGGAGGCTCAGCTCCCCTTCACCCATGGCGAGAGGATGCTATTAAATTCCCCACTGGATGTCAAATCCTGCCTGAAAGGGGGCGGTTTGACTTCCAGGGAGAGTCGAGACTAAATTATAGAGGGTGACATATCGAGATCGAGGCAAAGAGGGCGAGGAGAGGGCCCTGGAGTTCCTCAAGGCCCAAGGTTACCGGATCGTTGCGCGGAACTACCGCTGGCCGGGCGGGGAGATCGATATCATCGCTCGGGACGGGGATTCCCTGGCCTTCATCGAGGTCAAGGTCCGGGCCGATGAGCTCTTCGCCCCGGCGGAGGAGGCCCTCACTCCTTGGAAGCGGGAACGCCTGATCCGGACGGCCCAGCACTATATCACCCGTTACTGCCCAAAGGTCCCGCTCCGCTTCGATGTCGTGATGATCGTCGGGGAGGAGGTCCGGCTCTACAAGGACGCCTTCAGGCCCGAGCCGGAGGGGTGAAGTGAAGAGATGTTCGCGAAGGCGATCAGCGGGGCGCTGCTCGGCTTGGAGGCCTCCCTCATCGAGGTCCAGTGCGATGTGGCTCGCGGGCTCCCCAGCTTCGTGATCGTCGGGCTCCCGGAGAAGGAGGTCCAAGAGAGCCGGGAGCGGATCCGGAGCGCGATCAATAACAGTGGGTATGAGTTCCCGGCCCGCAGGATCACGGTTAACCTCGCCCCGGCCGATGTCCCGAAGGAAGGGGTCGGGCTCGACCTCCCGCTGGCGCTGACGATCCTCCAAGCCACGGGTCAGCTCGAGGCCGAGCGGCTCGATGACTACCTCTTCCTCGGGGAGCTCTCGCTCGATGGGCGGGTCCGCCCGGTCAAGGGGGTCCTCCCGATCGCCCTCGCGGCCCAAGAGGCGGGAGTGAAGCGCCTCCTCCTCCCGGCGGAGAACGCCCTCGAGGCGGCCCTAATCGAGGAGCTAGAGATCTTTCCCCTGACCAGCCTCCAGGAGGCGATCGCCTTCCTCAGGGGTGAGCTAGAGATTCGGCCCTTCGAGTTCGACCGAGAGGGCTACTTCCGGGCCGAGGGCCCGCCGGGCCCGGACTTCAGCGAGATCCACGGCCAGGAGCAGGCCAAGCGGGCCCTAGAGATCGCCGCGGCTGGGGGGCACAATGTCCTGATGATCGGCCCCCCTGGGGCGGGGAAGTCGATGCTCGCCCGGCGGCTCCCTTCGATCCTCCCCCGCCTCTCCCTGAAGGAGGCCCTCGAGGTGAGCCGGATCTACAGCGTCATGGGCCTCCTCTCGCCCGAGCGGCCACTCCTCCGGGAGAGGCCCTTCCGCGCGCCGCATCATACGATCTCTTATGCCGGGATGGTCGGGGGCGGCCACGGCTTCCCCAAGCCGGGCGAGATCAGCCTAGCCCACCACGGGGTCCTCTTCCTAGATGAGCTCCCCGAGTTCAGCCGGGATGTGCTCGAGGC
>JAPWVC010000095.1 GCA_028275195.1 Candidatus Acetothermia bacterium | reverse complement strand
CCAGAGCGGGTCCTGGAGGTCTCCCTCCCGGTGAAGATGGACGATGGCCGGATCGAGGTCTTCACCGGCTATCGTGTCCAGCACAGCAGCGCCCGAGGCCCCTGCAAGGGCGGGATCCGTTACCACCCCGATGTGACGCTCGATGAGATCAAGGCTCTGGCCACCTGGATGACCCTGAAGTGCGCCGTGGTCAACCTCCCCTATGGCGGGGCCAAGGGCGGGATCAAGTGCGACCCGACCCGACTCTCGCTGGGAGAATTGGAGCGGTTGACCCGCCGGTATGCAGTGATGATCCGCCCGATCATCGGCCCGCAGAAGGATATCCCCGCCCCCGATGTGAACACCAACGCTGTGGTCATGGACTGGATCATGGACACCCTCAGCGTCTTCAGCGACTACTACACCGATGAGGTCGTGACCGGGAAGTCAATAGAGCTCGGCGGGGCAGCGGGCCGGCGAGAGGCGACTGGCCGGGGCGTGATGGTCGTGACCAAGGAGATCCTCAAGCGGCTGAACCGCGACATCACTAAAACCACCGTAGCTGTCCAGGGCTACGGGAATGTCGGCTCCGTCTCGGCCACCCTGCTCGCCCGCGAGGGCTGCCGCATCGTCGGGGTGAGCGATATCTCCACTGGGCTCTATAACCCCAATGGGCTGAACATCGCCGAGATCAATGAGTATGTGGCCCAATCCCCGGGCCATCTCCTCAAGGGCTACTCTGCCCCAGGGGTCGAGGAGATCACCAACCGAGAGCTCCTGGCCCTCGATGTCGATGTGCTCATCCCAGCGGCCCTCGAGGCCCAAATCACCGCCGAGAATGCCGGCTCAGTCCGGGCCAAGATCATCGTCGAGGGGGCCAACGGCCCGACCACCCCGGAGGCCGATGTGATCCTAGCGGAGAAGGGGGTCCACATCGTGCCGGACATCCTGGCGAACGCCGGCGGGGTAGTCGTCTCCTACTTCGAGTGGGTCCAGGACCTCCAGTCCTTCTTCTGGGATGAGGAGGAGACGAACCAGAAGCTCACAAAGATCATGCAGCAGAGCTTCGCCGAGGTCTGGACTCTCGCCCATCTTGAGGGGGTCTCGCTCCGGATGGCGGCCCTGATGCTCGGCGTCCGGCGCGTGGCCCAGGCGATCAAGAAGCGGGGCATCTTCCCCTAAAGGAGGGTGAATGAATAGCTATGTCCCGAGCGGTCTCTTGGGCTTGAGCCTGGATGTGGTCCGGACCTTCACCCAGGCACTCACCTTCTGCGCCAAGAAGCTGCGAAGGCCCCCGGAAGAGGTCCTCCAGCTCCTCGCTCGGGGTGATAGCTGGGTCCACAGCACCTTCCGCTATGCCCTGGTCAACCAGATCTGCCAATACCTGAGCCGGCTGGGGACGGTGGTTCGGAGTGTCTACATCTATGGTAGTTGTATGGAGGACCGGGCCCGGCCATGCTCCGATGTCGACATCATCATCTGGGTCAATGAGAAGAGCGATGCGCTCGTGCTCCTGCTGGAGCGACTGAACTACCTCATCTCCGACTACTATCGAGCCCTCATGGGGGACAAGGCCGAGGGGATGGCTCGGATGCTCGACATCCATCTCGTCGATGACCGGGAGGTCGAGGCCCGCGAGGGTTACGGCGCCGTCCTCAGCTCACCCTATACTAGCCCGGTCCGGATCTGGAGCCGCTAAGGGGCCAGTTCGAGGAATTCGATCTCCCTCAAGTCTTCCAGGTCGATGAGGGCCAGATTCAAGATGTCCCGCTCGAACTGGCTCCCAGGGTTGAGGCAGATCGTCCGGCCGAGCTGGATCTGGCGCCGGCCGGAGAGTTTATAAGAGAGATGGACATGGCCGTGGAGGGTGAGTGGCGGCTGCTCGGATTTGATGAACCTCCTGATCGCGGTGCTCCCGACATGGGGGTCGAGCTCTAGGCCCTGGTAGCGGCTCCCGCCGACCTCGATCAGGTCGAGCTCCGTCCCGTAGGGTGGGGCATGGAAGAGATAGACCGTCTCCTTCGGGTCGGAGAGCCTCTTCAGCCCTTGGAGGTCCTCGGCGATCGTGGTCCTCTCGGTGAAGGGGACCGTCCGGACGCCCGTCGCGGCGATGTCCAGGATCGGGTCCTGCCAGAGCGGGGCGAGCCGCCCGCGGTCCTCATACTTCTCCCAGTCCTTGAGGAGGAAGGGCGAAGGGGGAATGAAGGGGTAGCCGACGATCTTGTATGGGCCGAGCTGATAGGCCCGTTCGTGCAATAGCTTGATCGTCCCCGCTGCCTCCGCCGCTTCGAGCAACTCGAGGTTCGCCCGGCGATCGTCGTTCCCCATCATGATGTATAGTTCGATTGCGGTCCTCTGGCGGAACGCGGTTAAAGCGGGGATCAAGTAGTCCCGGAGGAAGGTCCGCTGCCGCTCGAGTCCGGGGATCGGTTCACCCGGCTTCCAATTATAAATCCCCTTGGGTGCGATGTCCCCCCCGATGATCACGGCCTGGCAGGCTCGAGCGGAGGCGAACTCCAGGAGCAGGTCATAGAGCTTCCTGTTGCCATGTAAGTCCGTGGCGTAGGCCACTGTATAAGCCATCGGCTCTGGGTCCCTTCGGCAGGCGGGGTCGGGCGAGGAGGGAGGGGGAGGCCCAAGGCCCGGGGTTGGTGAGGCCTTGGGCCTCAGTTGAAAGAAAGGGGGTTAGACTCTCATACCCATCCGCGGAGCTTCATCGCCTCCGCTACGCGCTGGACCGCCACCAGGTAGGCCGCCAGCCGCATATGGACCCGCTTCTTCTCGAACATCCCGATGACCTCTTGGAAGGCCTTGGTCATCTTCGCGTCCAGCTTCTGGTGGACCTCCTCAAGAGGCCAGTAGTAGCCGCTCACATTCTGGACCCACTCAAAGTAGCTCACGGTCACCCCGCCGGCATTGCAGAGGAAGTCGGGGATCACGAAGACCCCCTTCTCGTGGAGGATCTCATCCGCCTCGGGGGTCGTCGGGCCATTGGCCGCCTCGGCGATGATCTTGGCCTTGATCCGCCCCGCATTCTCCTTGGTGATCACATTCTCCAGCGCCGCGGGCCATAAGACGGTGACATCCAGCTCCAGGAGCTCTTCGTTCGTGATCCTCTCGGAGTTGGGGAAGTCGGCGACCGTCCCCGTCTCCTTCTTGTGCTCCAGCAAGCGGTAAGGATCGAGTCCCCGTTCGGAGTAGACCCCTCCTTGGGAGTCACTGACCGCCACGATCTTCGAGCCGAAGATCTTCTTAGAGAGAATCGCGGCGAAGCTCCCCGCATTCCCGTAGCCCTGGACCGCGACCGTGGCCTTGGAGAGGTCGAGCCCCAGGTATTTAGCCGCCTCGCGGACACAGTAGATCCCGCCACGAGCGGTGGCATCATCTCGTCCGAGCGAGCCCCCCAGCGGGACCGGCTTCCCGGTGATCACCCCCGGTGTGTTGTATCCTCGGAGCTTGGAGAACTCGTCCATCATCCAGGCCATGATCTGAGGGGTAGTGTAGACATCTGGCGCGGGGATATCCTTCTCCGGGCCGATGAACTCGCCTAACGCGCGGATGTAGCCCCGGGCGAGCTGTTCCAGCTCTCGCTCCGACATCTCCTTGGGGTTGCAGACCACCCCGCCCTTACCCCCGCCGTAGGGGAGATCGACGATCGCGGTCTTCCAGGTCATCCAAGCTGCCAATGCCCGGACCGTATCGATCGTCTCCTGGGGGTGGAACCGGATCCCGCCCTTGCAGGGCCCACGGGCATCATTATATTGGACGCGGAAACCCTTGAAGACCTCGACATGGCCATCGTCCATCCTTACGGGGATCAGGACATGGAGCTCGCGCATCGGCTCGCGGAGCATCGCATGGGTCGGCTCATCCAGTCCTAAGATCTCGGCCGCCTCATCGAGCTGCTTCTGGGCGATCTTGAACGGATTTAGCTCTTCTACCGCTGCCTTCACCATCTAATCCTCCTGAAATTCAGCCCAGGGTGGTCTTAGCCCCTGTTCGAGGGCAATTATACCAAAGGTGAGGGCTGGGGGTATAATGCTCAAGCTCAGCCGGCGGACTGATCCAGATCAGGGAAGATTTGGGGGACCAGAGCTTTAGGATTATAATTCAACGAGGTTTGGCCATGAGAGTCTGCGTCCTCGGGAGCGGCAGCAGTGGGAACTCGACCTTCATCGAGCATGGAGGGACGGCGATCCTCATCGATGCCGGCCTGAGCTACCTCCGCGTCCGCCAGGAGCTGGAGACCCTCGGGCTCGAGCCGCGGCTGATCAAGGCGATCCTCATCACCCATGAGCACGGAGACCACTGCTGTGAGGCCAGCTCGCTGGCCCGCCGGTTCAATTGCCCGCTCTACGGCTCGCGGCGGACCCTGGCGGCCCTTCGCTGGTCGCTCAGTGGCTCGGAAGAACTGCGCCCGTTCGAGATCGGCAAGGAACTAGAGCTCGGCAACTTCCGGATCACCTCTTTCCCGGTCTTTCATGATGCGGCCGAGCCTTGCGGCTATCTGATCACCTCCGGAGAGCGCTCGGTCGGGCTGGCCACGGACCTCGGGGTGGTGAGCCGGGCCGTCCTGGACAGCCTAGCGAGCTGCGAGGTCGTGGTCCTCGAGGCGAATCATGACCTGGAGATGCTCAAGACCGGCCCCTACCCCTGGGAGCTGAAGCAGCGGATCCGGAGCGAGGTCGGCCACCTCTCCAACGCAGCTTG
Organism: Candidatus Acetothermia bacterium; assembly: GCA_028275195.1. Classification (GTDB taxonomy): domain Bacteria; phylum Bipolaricaulota; class Bipolaricaulia; order RBG-16-55-9; family JANLFV01; genus JANLFV01. The sequence goes on along the minus strand of JAPWVC010000095.1, from coordinate 326 downwards.
CGGCGAGGCGCTCGCGGAGCTGGCCCGCAAGGGGCAACTCCGGGCGGCCTTTCTCGCCCACCTCTCTCGGACGAACAACCGCCCTGAGCTGGCCCTCCAGACGGTCCAGAACTACTTGGACGGGCGGGCGGAGCTCCATCTCACCTGGCAGGATCGCCGGAGCGAGCTGCTAATACTATGATCCTTGCCCTCGCTTAAGGAGGGCTCAGAAATCCAAGGAGGGCTTAATGGAGCTGGAAAAGGTTGCGGCACTGATGGAGAAGCACGGGGTCCCGGGCAGGGACGCCTTCGAGCTCCCGACCTCGGGGAAGCGCTTCCCCGACGGG
>JAPWVC010000094.1 GCA_028275195.1 Candidatus Acetothermia bacterium | reverse complement strand
TTCAATGCCTTATACAGCGCGACCTCATCCACCAAGCCCTTCCTCGCCGTGTTGATGAGGAGGGCCCCTTCCTTCATTAGTTCAAGCTCCTCAGGGCCGATTATCCCCTCCGTCTCGGGGGTCAGTGGGCAGTGCAAGGAGATGATATCGCTCTCGGAAAGCACCCTCTCCAAGGGACATAGCTCCGCTCCATACTCCCTGGCAAGCTCTTGATCGAGATAAGGGTCGTAGGCCAAGACCCTCATCTCGAACGCCTTGGCTCGCTTGGCGACCTCCCTGCCGATATTCCCCAGCCCGATGATCCCTAAAGTCTTGCCCCAGAGCTCTCGGCCGGTCCGTCGCGCGAGCGAGCCGCCCTTGAGCTGGAGGTGATGAGTGACTATGTGGCGCGCCAGCGCTAGGATCAGGCCCCAGGCTAGCTCGGCCACCGCCGGGGCATTAGCCCCCGGAGTGTAAGTCACGGTAATGCCCCTTTCAGCGGCGGCCTCTAGGTCAATGTTGTCTACCCCGACGCCGTATTTAGCGATAATCCGAAGAGATTTGGCCGCCTCAATGACCCGTCGAGTCACTTCATCCAGTCCCACGATCATCGCATCTACATCCCCGACCAAGCTCAGCAACTCCTCCTCGCGGAGCGGCCGCTCGGAGGGGCTCTCCAGGACCTCAAGGCCCGCCTCCCTTAACCTCTCCCAGTGTTGCCCCGGGGTGCGGCGGAACGAGCGAGGAGTTACGAGGACCTTACAGTTTTTCATCTCCGCTTGAAATGAGGGTTCTTCTCGAGGGCCGGCCTGCCACCCCTCTCACAGACCATCAAGGAGAACCCATGTTGCTCCTCAATAGCTTCGTAATCATGGCCGGCGTCCGCGGGGTAGACACCGTAAAAGACGAGCGGTCTATCCCCAACATTGACCGTCCGATGGGCCCAGTGCGGAGGAACATATGCGGCAGTCCCGGGCTCCAGCTCCATAGCCTGGGAAGCCCCTTCCTCGGTCTGCAATAGGAGATATCCCTGGCCGGAGAGGCAGAGATAGACCTCGGCCCGGTCCCTCTTCTTGTGATAATGCCCCTTGGTCATATAGTATTCACTCCCCACCCTGCCAGGATGGATAATAGTGACACATTGGATGAGCTGGCCCTCCTCCTCCGGGACGGCGATCTCATAGACCTCATAGATCAGGGGATCTCCTGCCCTTAGGATCTCAGCGACTGCTCCCTGGTCTTGATACATATCGCGCATCTCGCTCAGATGGCGGACCCAATGGTTGGAAGCCCCGCTGATCTTGCCCGTTGCTAGGTCCACCGTCCGGCTGAATGGCTCCATTCGATCCCTCATCGCAGTGACCTGATCCGGATGTGCTTGACCAGCAGATACTCCTCTAGGCCATAATCGGAGAGCTCGATCCCGAGGCCGCTCTGCTTCCATCCTCCGTAGGGATATTCTACCTCCCCTCCGGCCACATTATTTATCCCGACGGTGCCATACTCCAGGGCCTCTGCAGCCCGGAGCCCTTTATCCAGGTCTTGAGTGTAAAGGTAGGCCACGAGGCCATAGATGCTATCGTTCGCGTATTTAATCGCCTCTTCCAGGCTCGAGACCTTCATGATCGGGGCGACCGGCCCGAAGGTCTCCTCGGTCATCACGATCATCTCATGGTTTACCTCGGTGAGGACCGTGGGCTCGAAGAAGTAGCCTTTCTTATATTGCTCCCCCTCGGGCTCCTTCCCTCCATAGAGGACCTTAGCCCCCTTGGCAACCGCGTCTTGGATGTGTCTTCTCGTCTTCTCCCGAGCGGCCTCATCGATCATCGGCCCGAGGTCTGCATCGGGCTCCTCAAGGCCATTGGCGATCCTCAGCCGCCTCGTCCTCTCGACAAAGGCCTCTACAAAGTCGGTGTAGGCGGCCTCCTCGACATAGATCCGATTGATGCTGTTGCAGATCTGGCCCATATTGCGGAAGGCGCGGTAGACCCCGCCCTCGACCGCCGCTCCTAGATCGGCGTCAGCGGCGACGATGAGTGGACAGTGCCCCCCGAGCTCGAGGGTGATCCTCTTGATCCCATCAGCGGCGGCCCGCATGATCTCCCGCCCGGTCTCCGTCTCCCCAGTGAAGGCGACCTTTGCCGTCCGCGGATGGCGGATGAGGGCCTCTCCCAGCTCCCTCCCTGGCCCGGTGATCAGGTTGATCACCCCTTTGGGAGCCCCGGCCTCGGCGAAGCACCTGACGAATTCAGTGACCGCGAGGGGTGTCTGACTTGCCGGCTTGACGACGACGGTGCAACCCGCGGCCAGAGCTGGGGCAACCTTCCAGGCGATCAGCAGGACCGGGTAATTCCAGGGGCCGATGGCCACGACCGGGCCGACTGGCTGCTTTATCACTAAGTTCCGCATCCCTTTCGCTCGGGCAGGAAGGATCTCCCCCTCGATCTCCTCGGCCTTTCGGGCATAATACTCCAAAGCCGTGGCCGTAGCTTTCAGCTCCCCTTCGGCCTCCCTCAGGGGCTTCCCCTGCTCTTGAGTGAGGAGCCGAGCTATCTGGGGGAGGCGCTCCAAGAGGATCGCGCGGGCCTTCTCGAGCAAGGAGGCCCTCTCGGATGGGAGGGCCTCCTTCCATTGAGTGAAGGCCCTCGCGGCCGCCTCTAGGGCCCGATCAGCATCCTCTTTTGTCCCCTTGGGGACCTCGGCGAAGACCTCGCCCGTGGCGGGGTTGACCACCTTCATCTTCGACCTGCCCCTAGGCTCATACCATGTCCCATCGATGAACATCATTGTCCCCTCCTCTCGTGCACCTCGGCCTCATACCGCTTGAGCCGCTCGATCGATTCCTTAAGATAGATGTCGAGCAGATCCCTGTAGCGGGAGAAGCGGACGGCCATGTAAGGGTCGGGAACAGGCGGGAGGGGCTCGAGCGCGAGGGCCCCGCGGTAGTCTATCTCATATAACGCCGCGATCAGCCCCTTGAAGTCGATATGCCCTCGCCCGACCGCCTGGCGGTTGCTATCGGCCACATGGAAGTTGGCCAGGACGCCTTTGGCCTGTCGGATCGCTCCCGCCAAGTCGCTCTCCTCGATATTCATGTGGAAGCTATCGAGATGGAGCTTCACCGCCTTTGAGCCGACTTCAGAGATGAACCGGAGCCCTTGGGCCGCGGTGTTTATCAAGAAGGTCTCGTAGCGATTGATCGGCTCCACAGCGAGCAAGACCCCTGTAGCTTCAGCATGCTCAGCCGCAGCGCGCAGGGATTCGACGGCATGGCCCCACTCGAGCTGGACGGCCTCCTCCCATCCCCTTTCATCTCGGGGATTTCCCACGGGGACGGTCTTCCCCACAGCGGAAGGGACTACAATGACCAAGGGAGCCCCAACCTCGGCGGCAAGATCGCAGCATCGCCGGAGGTAGTCAACGGCCCGCTGGCGCACCTTCGGATCGGGATTACTGAGGTCCCGCTCTTCCGTCGGCCAGGGGTAGATCCCGGCGATCGAGAGGACCTCCAGGCCATGATCAGCGCAGAGCCGCTTGACCTCCTTGGGAGAATATCTCTCCGGCTCGCCCATCAGCTCTATGCCATCGTAGCCGAACCTCTTGAGCTTAGCGCAGAGGCTTTCCAGCCCCTCCTCGCCATAGATCCAGTTGCTGACGGAATACTTAAGCCGCATGCGCTACTCCTTCCAGCTCTAATCGCTCGAGCGCCCGCTTAAGCTCTCGGGCGATCTCCCTAACCTCCTCTTCTTTGAGCTCTGGGTAGAGCGGGAGGGAGAGGATCTCGCCACTGTACCTTTCAGTGATAGGGAAACTCCCCTTGCCATAACCTAGGTCGGCATAGGCCGGCTGCAAATGCGCCGGGGTCGGGTAGTGGATCTGGGTCTCGATCCCGGCCTCTGCTAAGCGGGCCTTGACCGCATCGCGCCGCCTCACCCTGATCACATAGAGGTGGTAGACATGCCTCCCATAGGGCTGTTCCTTCGGGAGGAGGACCTCCGTATCGGCCAGTAGCTGATTATACAGGGCCGCCAATCGACGACGCTCTTCGTTCCAGCGGTCTAGATAACGGAGCTTGACCCGCAGGATCGCCGCCTGGAGCTCATCGAGCCGCTCTTGGTAGCCGATGACCATATGGAGGTGCTTCCTCGGCTGGCCCATGTAGCGGTAGATCCTCAATTTCTGATATAGCTCCTCATCATTCGTGACCACAGCTCCGCCATCACCACAAGCCCCGAGGTTCTTGCTGGGGTAGAAGCTGAAGCAACCGAGATCGCCGAGGGAACCGGCCTTCCGCCCCTTGTATTCTGCCCCGTGGGCCTGGGCGGCATCCTCGATCACCCTGAGCTTGTGGCTCTTGGCCAGCTCCAGGATCGGGTCCATGTCGGCACACTGGCCGTAGAGGTGGACGGGGATGATCGCCCTGGTCCTTTCAGTAATGGCCCTTTCCACCTGGGCCACATCCAATGTGTAGCTCTCCGGATCGATGTCGACGAGCACCGGCTTGGCCCCGACATAGGAGATGGCAAATATGGTAGCGATATATGTATTTGCGGCCGTAATCACCTCGTCTCCCGGCCCGACCCCGCAGGCGAGCAGCGCGAGGTGGAGTGCGGCCGTGCCGCTACTGATCCCAACGGCATGCTTCGTCCCGCAGTAGCGGGCGAACTCCTCCTCGAACTTCGCCACATTCTCACCCAAGATGTAGCGCCCCGAGCTCAAGACGCCCTTTATCGCCCGGTCGAGCTCATCCGCGATCTTGCTATACTGCCTCTCCAGGGCATCGAACGGAACCCTCATTTCAGAGGCCCTCCAGAGCGATCTTCTCCCCCCTCTCCACCGAGAGGTAGGCCGCTTCGATGACCCTCTGGACCGCCAAGCCATCCTCGAAGCTCGGCTCCGGCGGGAGATCTAAAGCAATTGCCTTGATGAACTGGTATTGGCTCGCGATGTGAAAGCGTCCCCACCCGACCGGAGCTCGGGGATAAGGGAAGGCCGCCGGCTCAGGATAGCGCTGGACCGTCTCGATCCGCTTCCAGCCCCTCC
>JAPWVC010000013.1 GCA_028275195.1 Candidatus Acetothermia bacterium | reverse complement strand
ACTAGCTGGCGTCGTCCCCGAGATGGCCAATCCCTACAATGACCTTTCAGGCTGGGAGAACCTGATGCTCATGGCCGCGCTCTATGGCGTCCCGCGCCGCGAGGCAAGAGCGAGAGGCGAGCGACTCCTCAAGGCCCTGGGCCTTCTGGAACGGAAGGATAGCCTGGTCAGGACCTACTCCAAAGGGATGAGGCAGCGCCTCATTTTAGGCATGGCCCTGGTGAGCGACCCGGAGGTCCTCTTCCTCGATGAGCCGACCTCCGGGCTCGATGTCCAGTCCGCCCGGCTGATCCGGGAGATGCTCCGGAGCCTCAAGGCCGAGGGGAAGACCATCTTCCTCACTACCCACGACATGGACGAGGCGAACCGGCTCTGCGACCGGGTGGCGATCATCAACAAGGGGAGGACCGTCGCGATCGACGCCCCTGAGAGGCTGAGGCTCGCCGTCAGGGGCCGCCAATCGGTCGAGGTGAGCTTCAATGACAGTGTGGATCCGGAAGAGCTGGCCCGCCTCCCCGGGGTGAGCGAGGCCCAGAGGGTCGGCGATAAGTGCCGGCTTTATACTGATGACCCTGGCGAGCTCGTGGTAGCGCTGGTCAACTACTCCTGCGCTGCTGGGCTCAGGATCGTCTCACTCAACATCCTCGCCCCATCGCTGGAGGAGGCCTTCCTGGCGCTGACGGAGGAGGCCGCGGATGGCTGAGCCGACCTTGATCTGGCAGCAGCTCCGCCGAGCCCTGGCGATCGCAAGGAAGGACATCCGGATCTACTACTCCAAGGGGCCGGTGGTGGTCTTCGGGGTCCTCTTCCCCGTCTTCTTGTTCCTCTCCTTCGCCATCGGGCGGCACATGTCGATTGACTTCATGATCCCCGGGCTTCTGGGGATGATCCTCTTCTTCACCGCCACGGCGGTCTCGCCGATCGTGGTCCCCTGGGAGACCCAGGCGAGGACGCTCGAGCGGCTGATGGCCTGCCCGGTGAGGCTCGAGGCGATCATCTTCGGGGATGTCCTCGCTTCGTTTGCCTTCGGGCTGGCCATCTCGCTCGTCCCGATCGCAATCGGCCTGGCCCTGGGGGTGAGGATAGCCGGCGGGGCAGCCTTCGCCTTGGCCGTGGTCCTGGCCGGGCTCTGCTTCGCCTCGCTGGGGAATGTCTTCTCCATCCCGCCGACCAACCTCCCGGCCACGGTCAACATGATCGCCGCGGCGGTCAGATTCCCCGTGGTCTTCATCAGCGGGATCTTCATCCCGCTTAGCGAGCTACCCGCCTGGGGGAGGGCGCTCGCTTATATTTCCCCCTTGACCTATTTCACCGACATCGCCCGCCGCTGCCTCCAGGGCCGGGGCCACCTCCCGCTGGCCTTGGACTTCGCCGCCCTGGCTGCCTTCACCCTCCTATTCCTCGTGGTGGCCATGAGGTTGCACGACAGGACGATGCCCCGGAGGATCTGAACCAGATGGGCAAGAGGATCATCTTCGTCTGCGTCGAGAACGCCTGCCGGTCGCAGATGGCCGCGGGATTCGCCCGCCGCTTCGCGCGCGAGCTGGGCCTGGAGCTGGACATTGCCTCGGGTGGGACCAGGCCAGCCGAGCGGGTCGATGAGCGGGCGATCCAGGTGATGAAGGAGAAGGGGATCGACATCTCCAGGGAGCGGCCTAAAGCCATTGATCCTCGAGGATTAAGGGATTTTGATTACATCATCACCATGGGCTGCGGGGCCGAGGGGGTCTGCCCCGCGGGCTTCACCGGCCGGGCTCGCGACTGGGGGATCGCGGACCCCAAGGGGGAGCCGCTCGAGTTCTACCGTCGCGTCCGGGATGAGATTGAACAGAAGGTGAGGGAGCTAATCGAGGAGGTAATGTAAATGGCTGGCACAGAGAAGAGAGAGCTCTCGCTGCTGGATCGGTTCCTGACGCTTTGGATCTTCCTCGCCATGGGCGTGGGGATCGGGATCGGCTATCTCCTGCCCGGCGTGACCAGGCTCATCACCAGCCTGCAGGTCGGGACGACCTCGATCCCGATCGCCATCGGGCTGATCTTGATGATGTATCCCCCGCTGGCGAAGGTGAGATACGAGGAGATGGGCAGGGTCTTCAGGAACAAGAGGCTCCTCGCCCTCTCGCTCATCCAGAACTGGCTCGTCGGCCCACTGGTGATGTTCGGCCTGGCGATCCTCTTCTTGCACAACCACCCCGAATACATGATCGGGGTGATCCTGGTCGGCCTGGCCCGCTGTATCGCCATGGTCATCGTGTGGAACGAGCTGGCCGAGGGCGACCGGGAGCTGGCCGTCGGGCTGGTGGCCTTCAATGCCGTCTTCCAGGTGCTGCTTTATGCCGTCTATATCTACCTTTTCATCACCCTCCTCCTCGACCGGCTGGGGTTGGCCGAGGGGCTCGATGTCCATATCTCCATGCTCGAGGCGGCCAAGACGGTCTTCATCATCAGTTTAGTGAATGTGGCGCTCAGGTTGAGGAGGAGATACTTCGCCCTCCGGCCGGCTGCCGAGCTCGGCTCCACGGGGGCCGATCCCAAACGGAAGGGAGATCGACCGCGCTAAGCCCCTCACCTGAGCCTGAAAATATATCGCCGCTCGGGGAAGCCGCGGCGGAGGCCGAGGTCCCAGGCCAGCTTGATGACCTCTTCATATTCCTCCGGAGTGATCCGCCGGGCCAGCTCGGGGTAGTCGAAGGCCTTATAACAAGGATGATACTGGTCCATGATGTTAACATAGCTCTCGCGGGAGAGCTGGGCGATAAATTCCAAGACTTCCCTGGAGCCGGCAAGGCCGTTGGGCAGGACTAGATGGCGAATGAGCAGCCCGCGGACGGCCAGGCCGCCCTCGATCACTAGGTCCCCTACCTGGCGGTGCATCTCCCGGACCGCGGCCTTCGCGACCTCGAAGTAGTCCGGGGCAGCGGAATACTTCCTGGCCGGGGGCTCGGTGCCATACTTGATGTCCGGCATGTAGATGTCGACGATCCCTTCGAGGAGCTTGAGGGCCTCGACCGACTCATATCCTCCGCAGTTCCAGACGATCGGGAGCCTCAATCCCTGCTGGGCCGCGAGCCTTACCGCCTCGATCAATTGCGGGGCAAAGTGCGTGGGGGTGACGAAGTTGATGTTGTGGCATCCCAGCCGCTGGAGGTGGAGCATCGCCCGGGCCAGCTCCTCCGGGGTCATCGGCTCCCCCTGGCCGAGGTGGCTCAGCTCCCAGTTCTGGCAGTAGATGCACCTCAGGTTGCAGTTCGCGAGGAAGACCGTCCCCGAGCCGTGGCTCCCTCGAAGGGGGTCCTCCTCCCCGAAGTGAGGGAAGAAAGATGAGACCAATAGCTCCATCCCTGAGCGGCAGAAGCCCTTCTCGCCTCTGGTCCGATCGACCTTGCACCGGCGGGCGCAGAGGGTGCAGCTCTCGAGGAGCTTATAGAGCTCGGCGACCCTTCCCTCGAACTCCTTCGGGCTCAGGTTGAGGTAGCTCGGTCGAGTCGTGGTCATCTCCACGATCCCTCGCGATCCGATCAGAGCCGGAGGCTCCTGGGGTCAGCGAGCTCGCCCGCCAGGGCCGAGGCGGCCACGACCGCCGGGGAGGCGAGGTAGACCTCGGCCTCGGGGGAGCCCATCCTCCCCTGGAAGTTCCGGTTCGTGGAGGAGACGCACCGCTCGCCCGGCGCTAATAAGCCTTGATGGGCCCCAAGGCAGGGCCCGCAGCCGGGATTGACGATGACCGCTCCGGCCTGGATGAAGGTCTCGAGCAGGCCCTTCTTCATCGCCTCCAAGTAGACCTCCCAGGAGGCAGGGATCACCAGGAGCCGGAGCTCGGGGTGGACTCGCTTCCCCTTCAAGATCCGGGCCGCGACCTCCAGGTCCTCGAGCCGACCGTTGGTGCAGGAGCCCAAGAGCGCCTGATCGACCTTGAGCCCGGCGACCGTGGAGATCGGGACGACATTGTCCACTTGATGGGGCTTAGCCACCTGCGGCTCCAGCTCGGAGACATCGAACTCGAATTCCCTCTCATACTCGGCGTCAGGGTCGGCATAGACCGGTGTGAACGGCTTATCCGTCCGGGCTTTGACATACTCGAGCGTCTTCTTATCCGGCGGGACGAGCGCGGCCTTCGCCCCCATCTCCATCGCCAGGTTCGCCAGGACCATCCTCGAGGCGACCGTCATCCCCTCGATCGTCGGGCCGTAGAACTCGACGGCCTTGTAGTCCGCCCCGTCGGCCCCGAGCTGGCCGATGATATGCAAGATGAGGTCCTTTGCGCCCACCCACTTCGGGAACCGGCCGGTGACGGTGATCTTGAATGTCTCGGGGACGCGGAGCCAGAGCTCGCCCGTGGCCCAGACCGCGGCCATCTCCGTGGCCCCGATCCCCGTGGCGAAGGCCCCGAAGGCCCCGTGGGTCGTGGTATGCGAGTCGGTCCCGACGATCAGCTCACCGGGCCGGACATGGCCCTTCTCCGGGAGGACCTGGTGGCAGATCCCGGCGCTCATGTCGTAGAAGTGCTTGATCCCCTGGGCCTTGGCGAACTGGCGGACCTCCCGCTGCCCCTGAGCGGTCTTCACCGATTCCGCCGGGACGCGGTGATCGAACAAGAGGACGATCCTCTCGGGGTCCCAGACCCGCGGAAGGCCCAGCTCCTCGAAGTGCTTCTTCACCAAGGCGGCGTTCTCGTGAGACATGGCCACATCGACCTTCGCGTTCACGATCTGGCCCGGCCGGACCGCGCGCTCGCCCGCCTTCGCCGCCAGGATCTTCTCCGCGATCGTCTTCCCCATCTCCACAAGATGATGCCAGAGCCCGGTCCGCGGTTCAACTCGCTTGCTTGATCGGCCCGGCAGCGAAGCCTATAATGGCTCATCCAACTCTTTCAGCTCGGGGAGGTCAGCAAAGATGCGAAGGTTCCGGCTCTTCTTGCCCTTTGTGGCCCTAGGCCTTGGCTTGCTCGTGGGCACGGATGCGACGGGTGAGGCCCAGCCGGACTTATTGATCAGGGCGATCCGGCTTGCCCCGGCCGAGCCCGAGCCGGGGGAGGCGGTCCAGATCGTGGCGACGATCGCCAATGTGGGTGACGGAGATGCTTCCGAGGCCTTCCATGTCCAATTTAAGGTCGATGACCTAGCCATCGCCCGCCAGCGGGTCCGGCAGCTCCGCGCGGGGAGGACGGTCGAGGTCCAGGCCGAATGGGAAGCGATCGAAGGTGAGCACCGGGTCACGGTTGAGGCCGACCCTGCGGACGCGGTCCAGGAGTCGAATGAGCGGAACAATACCCTCCAGGTGCTCTTGACTGTCCGCCGCCGGGCCGCAATTTACTCCCTCACTGATGAGATCACGCTCACCATCGGGAGGAGTCTCCGCCTCACCGGCGAAGGGCTGGGCTTCGCCATCGGAGCCGACTTCGCCGCAGCCTTGGCGGAGGGGCTGAAGCGGCTGGAGGAGGCCAGGCTCACCTTGAGCGGGGCGGGGAGCAAGCTCCTTCAGATTGCGGATGGCCTTCCTAGCCCGCTCGCAGGGGAGCCGATCGCCCGAGGCGGTCGGGCGGTCGGCGAGCTCTTCTTGGCAATGGCAAGCTCGCTCGGGAGGCTCGCCCCGGCCCTCCAGGGCCTGAACCTCGAGGCTGGGCTAGCTGCACTCCGCGAGATCGAGGCAGAGCTCATCGCGCTCTCCCGGCTCGAGTTCGAACGAGTCCGGCTCGGGCCGCTCGCATTGGCTGCACAGCACCTCGAGGAAGCAGTGGAGGTAGCCCTGACGCTCGGGGCGAGCCTCTCCGGCTCGAGCTCCGGGCAGGCCCTCGGGGAGCTGATCTCCCGACTCCAGACGGCCCTGGGGAAGGCCGGAGAGGTGGTCATCTCCCTCGGAACGGCTATCGAGGGGCTGGCCGCGAACCGCGGGATCATCTTCAGTGACGCGGCGTGCCGACTCCCAATGGTCTATCGTCCCGGGGAGCCCCTCTCGATCCGGGTCTACGGCGCGGTCTGGCTGGCCTTCGAGGTCTATAGCCCTGAGGGCAAGCTAGTTGCGAGGAGGGTCGTGGTCGATGAGGCCCTCCAATGGCGAGGAGAGGATAACCAAGGGCGAGCCCTTCCGGCCGGGCAGTATTTCTACCGCCTCCTCGCCGATCGCGGCATAGGGGGCTATGCAGAGGAAGAGCGAGATCTCGGCCGGCTTACTATCACTGCCCCTGGCCCTGGGGGAGGCGCTTGAGGCTCCAGCGGGTTTCCCCATCTTTGTCCCGGAGCTCGATCCCCAGCTCGTTCAGCCGCGCGCGGATCCGGTCGGCCAGGGCAAACTCGCCCTTCGCCCGGAGCTCGCTCCGGACCTCGACGAGGAGGTTTATCAGCCCCTCTTCAAGTCCAGCACTGATCCCGGCTGTGCCGGCGATTATGGCCCTCCTCCGCGCGCGTGGCTCCTCTTGGAAGAGCCCGAGGGGCCTCCCCAGCTCCCGGATCAGCTCGCCTGCCCTCCGTAGTAGTGGCTGGTCTTCCGGCCCGGCCACCTGGAGGAAGGCGTTCGTCCTCCGGACCAGCTCGAAGATCACTCCCAGCCCCCCGGCAGTGTTGAAGTCCGAGTCCATCTCCTGCTCGAACTCCGCTTTGACCCCGTCAAGGTAGGCCGAGAAGGCCGGGTCGGGGCTCTCGGCCTCGGTTTCAATCCCAGGGCCAGAGCTGAGGGAGGCCTCGATCTCCTCCAGGAGGTTGTAGACCCGCTCGACCGCCGCCTGGGCTTCCTCCACCGCCTCGTGGGAGAAGTTGACCGGCTTCCGGTAATGCTTGGAGAGGAAGAAGAGGCGGACCGCCTCCTTCCCATAGCGGTCCACGATGTCCCTGGCGTATTCGAAGTTCCCCAGGGACTTGTGCATCTCCTCCCCGCCGACCATCACCAGGCCGTTGTGGACCCAGAACCGCGCGAGCGGCTTCCCGGTCCTCGCCTCGGACTGGGCGATCTCGTTCTCATGGTGGGGGAAGATCAAGTCCGCCCCGCCCCCGTGGATGTCGATCGTCTCCCCCAGGGTAGATTGGGCCATCACCGAGCACTCGATGTGCCACCCCGGCCTCCCCTTTCCCCAGGGCGAATCCCAGGCCGGCTCTCCTGGCTTTGAGGCCTTCCAGAGGGCGAAGTCCAGGGGGTCTTCCTTCCGCGGATCGGGCTCGACGCGAGCACCGGCCTCGAGCTCCTCCAGGTCCTTCCCCGAGAGCTTCCCATACCCTGAGAACCGCCGGACACGATAGTAGACATCCCCGTCCACGATGTAGGCATATCCCCGCTCGAGGAGGTCCGAGATGAACTCAATGATCTGGGGGATCACCTCCGTAGCCCGGGGCTGGTAAGTGGGCGGGGCGATCCCCAGCTTCTCGCGGTCCTCGAAGAAGGCCCGGATGTTCTGCTCGGCCAGCTCCTGTGGCGGGACCCCCAGCTCCCGAGCCCGGTTGATGATCTTGTCCTCGATGTCCGTGATGTTCTGGGTGTAGATGACCTTGTAGCCCTTGAATTCTAAGTACCGGCGGAGGACATCGAAGGTGAGGAAGGCCCGGGCATTGGCGATGGTGAACCGGTCGTGGACCGTCGGCCCGCAGGCATACATCCTGACGATCCTGCCTTCGGGGGCGAACTCCTCCTCCCGCCGCGTGAGGGTATTGTAGAGCCTCATGAAGATCGCTCCTTGTGGTCCACCTTCAGTAGTATACCCGCCTGGGGAGAGGGGCTCAATCGGGCCGGGCTAGCAGCGGATGAGGGCCCCGCCCCAGTGGAAGCCCATCCCGAAGGCCACCATGAGCACATGATCCCCGGGCCTAATCCTCCCGGATCGAAGGGCCTCATCGAGGGCGATCGGGAAGGCCGCCGAGCCGGTATCCCCATACCGATCGAGGTTGACCGCCACCCGCCCGAGCGGGATTCCCAGCCCCTGGGCTACAGCCTCGATGATATGGATATTCGCTTGGCCGGGGATCAAGAGGGCGACCTCGGAAGGTCCTAAGCCCGCCCGCTGGAGGACAAGCTCTCCCGCCTCGATCATCCTCTTGATGGCCTGGCGGAAGATCCGCTCCCCCTGCAAGATAACATGCTTGTGCTCCCCGCGGGCCACCAGCTCCAGGGTCGGCGGGACGCGGGTCCCGCCCACCTCTAGTCCCAAGGCATCCGCCCCGCTCCCATCGGTGGCATTGTAGGTCACCAGGATCTCTAGGCGATCGGATTCCCCCACGATCGCCGCACCCGCGCCGTCCCCGAAGAGGGGCGCGACCCGCCGATCGCGCCAGTCCATGATCCGGCTGATCAGCTCGACCGCGATGACCATGGCCTTCCCGCCCTCGTCCCGGACCCGCGAGGCCGCGAGGGCCAGCCCGAGGATGAACCCGGCGCAGCCGCTCCCAGCCAGATCGTAGGCCGGGATCTCCCTTAAGCCGAGCCGATGCTGGACGAACGCCGCCGTATCGGGTGCAAAGACCTCCGGGGTGTCGGTAGCCACGATCAGCTCGGTCAGCTCCTCAGGAGCGATCCCGCCCTTAGCTAGCGCATCTTCCGCGGCCCGGACCGCCAGGTCGACGGTCGTCTCCTCCGGAGCGGCGATCCGCCGCTCCCTGATCCCGGTCCGAGAGGCGATCCATTCCGCCTCCGCGCCGCAGTAGCCCTCCCATTCGGAGTTGGCCATCACCCTCTCCGGGAGATAGGAGCCGACCCCGAGGAGCCCGACCCGGCGCATTCTCCCTCCGCGCACAGTGATGCCAATATACTTAGGAGCCCTCTCCTGGGGAAATCCGGGGCTTTAGCTGACGCAGATCATTTTAACCGGGATCTGGCGTGGGTATAATCCGCTGGCCGATGCCAGTGGCCACTTCGGTTGCAAAGCCGAGCCTAGAGTTCAGCAGCGAAAGGAGTTCAAGAATATGGAGGAACTGAAGGAGATCGAGGCCCTGCTGGTGGAGGAGCGGACCTTCGATCCTCCACGGGAGTTCGTCCAGCGGGCAAATGTAAAGGACCCCAAGGTCTATGAGGAGGCCAGGCGCGACCCGGAGGGCTTCTGGGCGAGCTTCGCCCGGGAACTGGAGTGGTTCAAGCCCTGGAGGAAGGTCCTCGAGTGGAATCCGCCCTATGCCAAGTGGTTCGTCGGCGGGAAGATCAATGCCTCTTACAACTGCCTCGACCGGCACATCAAGGGGCCGAGGAAGAACAAGGCCGCGATCATTTGGGAAGGCGAGCCGGGCGATACCAGGACCTTGACCTACTTCGAGCTCTACCGCGAGGTCAATAAGTTCGCTAATGTCCTGAAGGGCCTGGGGATCAAGAAGGGCGACCGGGTGGCGATCTACCTCCCGATGATCCCGGAGCTACCGATCGCGATGCTCGCCTGCGCCCGGATCGGGGCCCCCCATACGGTCGTCTTCTCCGCCTTCAGCGCTAAGGCATTGCAAGAGAGGATCGAGGACTCCAAGGCTAAATTGCTGATCACCGCCGACGGCTACTACCGCGGCGGGAAGGTCGAACAGCTCAAGGAGCGGGCCGATGAGGCCGCGGCCGCCTCTCCCTCGATCGAGAAGGTCATCGTGGTGAAGAGGATCGGCCGGGACATCCCGATGAAAGAGGGCCGAGACCTCTGGTGGGATGAACTGATGAAGGTAGTCCCACAATACTGCGAGCCGGAGGAGATGGATAGCGAGGATATGCTCTATATCCTCTATACCTCCGGGACCACGGGGAAGCCGAAGGGCGTGGTCCACACCACCGGGGGGTATCTTGTCGGGGTCTATGCCACGATGAAGTGGATCTTCGACATCAAGGAGGAGGATACCTTCTGGTGCACCGCGGACATCGGCTGGGTCACCGGCCACAGCTATATCGTCTACGGCCCTCTTGCCTGCGGGGCCACCTCCTTGATCTACGAATCGGTCCCCAACTACCCCCAGCCGGACCGCTTCTGGGAGCTGGTGGAGAAATACAATGTGAACATCTTCTATACCGCCCCGACGGCCATCCGCTCCTTCATGCGCGACGGGGAGGAGTGGCCGAACAAGCACGACCTCTCCTCCTTGAGGCTCCTGGGCTCGGTCGGGGAGCCGATCAACCCCGAGGCCTGGATGTGGTATCACCGGGTGATCGGGAAGGAGCGCTGCCCCATTGTAGATACATGGTGGCAGACGGAGACGGGGATGATCCTCATCTCGCCGCTCCCGGGGCTCACCAGGACCAAGCCTGGCTCGGCCACCTTCCCCTTCCCCGGCGTGGAGGCCGAGGTGGTCGATAAGGACGGGAACCCCGTCCCGCCCGGAAAGGGGGGCTACCTCGTGATCACTCGCCCCTGGCCGGCGATGCTCCGGACAATCTACGGCGACCCCGCGAGGTATGAGAAATACTGGAACCAGGTCCCCGGGATCTACTTCACCGGCGACGGGGCCAAAAAGGACGAGGATGGCTACTTCTGGATCGTGGGCCGGATCGACGATGTGATCAATGTCTCCGGCCATAGGCTCTCGACGATGGAGGTCGAGAGCGCGCTCGTCGAGCACCCGGCGGTCGTGGAGGCCGCGGCTGTGGGGAAGTCCCACCCGCTGAAGGGCCAGGCCCTCACGGCCTTTGTGATCCTCGCCCCGGGATATGAGGAGAGCCCCGCGCTCGTCCAGGAGTTACGCAATAAGGTGGCCGAAGTGATCGGCCCAATCGCTAAGCCCGATGAGATCATCTTCGTCCCGGACCTCCCGAAGACCCGCTCGGGGAAGATCATGCGCCGGATCCTCAAGGACCTGGCGGAGCGGCGAGAGCTGGGGGATACGACCACTCTGAGGGACCCGGCGATCGTCGATGAGATCCGGAAGAAGATGGGCTACTGAGCCTAAAGCCCCTCACCGGAAACTCTAAGGAGGTCTGCAGATGAATAAAGAGCTGGCCAATCCCGCGGCCTTGGGGCTGGGCGGCTTCGCTCTCACCACCTTCATCCTGAACATCGTCAATGCCGGGCTGATCCCTCCGGAGAGCCTGGGGATGGTCCTCCCGATGGGCCTCTTCTACGGCGGTTTGGCCCAGTTCCTCGCCGGGATGTGGGAGGTCCGGGCGGGGAACACCTTCGGGGCCACGGCCTTCAGCTCATACGGGGCCTTCTGGATGGGCTTCGCCCTGATGGAGATCCTCGTGCAGATGGGGATCTTCCCCCCCATCCCCAAGGCGGGGCTGGCCGTCTTCTTGATCGCCTGGGGGATCTTCACCGGGTATATGACCTTCGGGGCGATCAGGGTCTCGAAGGCCGTGACCGTTGTCTTCGTCACATTGACGATCCTCTTCTTCCTCCTGGCGATCGGGGTCTTCGTCCCCGTAGTGCATCGGATCGCCGGCTTTGAGGGAATCTTCTGCGCCCTCTCCGCCTGGTATGCCTCGCTCGCCGTGATCTTAGAGGCCACCTGGGGGAGGCCGGTCCTCCCCACCGGGCCGGCTGCGAGGAGGAGCCCGGAGGAGAAGGAGAGACGGGAGCTCGCTAAGGTGAGATAGGGCATTGCATTGAACCCTCGCCTCGGCTGCGCTACCATGGAACGGAATGGAGCAGTGGCGCAGGTCGTTGCAGCCCTTGATTGCCGAGGCGAGAGCCGAGCTCAAGAGACGCGAGCCAGGTGAGCTCGCCGAGCTTGCCGGGGCGGAGTTCCTTCCTGGCTCGGGCGAGCTACGGCTCCGCCTCTTCGATCGCACCTATCGGATCGCCTACCCCGAGCTCGTGGCCTATGAGCTGGAGAGCGGCAAGGAGTGCCCGGAAGAGATCCAGGCCCTCTTGCTCGACTACCTCCGGCGGGCCGAGTGGCGCGCCACTGAGACCCCTTTCTCGGGAGAATGGCTCGCCTTCCGCGAGCTCCCCGAGGGGCAATTCTACTACCGGGCCTTCCAAGGGTATTCGGGCGATAGCCTGGTCCGGGCCTTCGGGAACGACTTAGAGGGCTTCAAGCGGGCCGCGCTCGCCCTCGGCGGTGAGCCCCTCGACCTCGGGGACGCCGCCTTCGCCTTCAGGGTCCTGCCCCGCATCCGGATGGCCGTGGTCTACTGGCGCGGGGATGAGGAGTTTCCCCCCAGGGCCACCGTCCTATTCGATGCCTCGGCCAGCCGTTACCTCCCCACCGACGGGCTGGCGATCCTCGGAAGGTGGCTCTGCGCTAAGCTGGCCAAGGGGGCCTAAAGATGAAGCTGGCGATCTCGGGGAAGGGCGGGGTGGGGAAGACGACCCTGGCGGCCCTCTTAGCCCGGGAGGCAGTCTCCCGCGGCTTCAAGGTCCTGGCAGTCGATGCCGATCCCGCCGCCAATCTGCCTGCCACCCTGGGAATCGAGGCGGAGATCACGCCCCTAGCCGAGCTGCACGAGCTGATCAAAGAGCGAGCGGGGGAGGCCGGCGGGCTCATCAAGCTCAACCCCAGGGTGGAGGACATCCCCGACCGCTACTCCGTCTACAAGGACGGGATCCGAGTGATGGTCCTCGGGGCGATCCGGAAGGGCGGCGGAGGCTGCGCCTGCCCCGAGAATAGCTTCCTCCGCGGGCTCCTCCGGCACCTCTTCCTCGAGCGGGATGAGCTGGTGATCGTGGACATGGAGGCCGGGCTCGAGCACCTCGGGCGGGGGACGGCCCAAGGGGTCGAGGCCCTCCTCGTGGTCGTCGACCCCGATCGGCGGAGCCTCGAGACGGCCGCGAGGATCGCCAAGCTCGCCGGGGAGATCGGCCTCCGCCGGGTCCTGGCCGTGGGGAATAAAGTCCGCGATGCCAGGGATCGGGAATACATCGCCCATGGCCTCCCCGGTGGGCTCCCCATCCTCGGCTATATCAGCTATAGCGAGCGGCTCCGGCTCCTCGACCGGGGCGGGCTCCCCGCGCTCGAGCCTGGGGAGCCCCTCAAGCGGGAGGTCGGGGCGATCTTCACCTCCCTGACGGGGCCGATCCCAAAAGCTGAGAGACGGCCTCCAGCTCTTTGACCTCTCTCAGCTCCGGACTTGATCCCCAGCAACGCCGATGCTATAATCCCGGCTGGTGCCCCATTTTCGCAAAGGGCCGGCTCGGTTCGGTAAGGAGGTTCAGGCTCATGGAGCGGATCTTCTGTGACCTGCGGCGGTGCTTGGCCTGCGGGGCCTGCGAGCTCGCCTGTGCCGTCGAGCACTCCTCGAGCAAGGACCTCTTCCAAGCGGTCTTGGAGGGGGAAGCCCCTGTCAGGCGAAGGGAGGTCCAGCCCGCACCTTGGGGGAATCTCTCCCTCGCCTGCCACCACTGCGAGTCCGCCCCGTGCATCGATGCTTGTATCACCGGGGCGATGCACCGGGAGGAAGGGGTCGTGCTCGTCGATCAAGAGCGGTGCGTCGGCTGCTGGATGTGCGTGATGGCTTGCCCATTCGGGGCGATCACCCCCAGCAAGCTCAAGGTGGCCTTGAAGTGCGACCTCTGCCCCGAGCGTGAGGGGAAGGAGGGCCGGGAGAGGTATGCCTGTGTTGCGGCCTGTCCGACCGAGGCCCTCTTCGCCGGGGAGTTTGCGGAGTTTAAGAGGCTCTTGGAGGAGGAGGTGGTCCGGTATTGAAGAACATCATCATCGGGAGCAGCGCGGCCGGGATCAGCGCCGCGGAGACCCTCCGTCGGGAGGACCCTACCTGCGAGATCATCATGATCTCCGATGAGCCGAACCCCTTGTATTCCCGTCCCCTCATCTCTTACTACCTCGCTGGGGAGCTCCCCGAGGAGAGGATCTACTATCGCCCGCCTGACTTCTACGAGCGGAACAGGATCGAGGCCCATCTCGGCCGGAGGGCCGTGCGGGTCGAGCCGCGGGCTAACCGGGTGATCCTCGATAACGGCGAGGAGCTGGAATACGATAACCTCCTCCTCGCGAACGGGGCCTCCCCCACCTTCCCGGAGATCGAGGGGCTCGATAAGGCCGGGGTCTTCGGCTTCCGCCGGCTTTCAGACGCGAAGGAGATGCTCGCCATGCTCCCCCAGGTCAAGGAAGCGGTCGTCCTCGGCGGGGGCTTGGTGGGCTTGAAGGCGGCCGTCGGCCTCAAGGCCAGGGGGGTAGATGTGACCGTGGCCGTCGGCTCGCCTCACCTCCTCTCCCAAATGGTCGATGCCCGGGCGGGCGAGATCTATCGCGCCCTCCTCGAGGAACATGGGATCAAGGTCGCCACGGGGATGGAGCCGGCGAAGATCTTGGGCGATGGCCGGGTCACAGGCGTATTGATGGAATCGGGGGAGGAGCTCCCGGCCCAGCTCGTGGTGGTGGGGAAGGGGGTCCGGGCCAACCTCGAGCCGGTTGAGGGGACCGAGGTCCAATATGACTACGGGGTTATCATCGATGAACACTGCCGGACGAACATCCCCAACATCTATGCCGCGGGGGATGTGGCCCAGAGCTACGATGTGGTCCGAGGGAGGCATTGGACCAATGCCCTCTGGCCCTGCGCGGTCGAGCAAGGGCGGGTCGCGGCGCTGAACATGGCCGGGAAAGAGGCGGTCTACCGCGGCTCGATGGGGATGAACTCCGTCCAGTTCTTCGACCTCCCGGTCATCTCCGCCGGGCTGGCGGGCCTGCGGGAGCGGGACTTCGATTCTGAGCTGATCGATCAGCCCGGGCCAAGGATCTATAAGCGGCTGGTCCTGCGAGGCGATCGCCTCGTGGGGTTCATCCTGGTCGGGGAGATCGAGAATGCGGGGATCATCCGCTCGCTCGTCGAGAGGGGTGTGAGCGTCGCGGAGCTCAAGGATCGGCTTCTTCGGGAGTCATTCGGCTTCTCGGAGATCATGCCGCTCATTGAGGGGCGGGGCGAGCGGTTCCCTGAGCGGGAATACCAGGAATTGATCGAGACGATGAGACTGATGAGTTGAGGAGGTTGAAAGATGTCGAGGATCATCGCGAGGGCGGCCATCCGTGGCGCGCACAAGTATGTAGCCCAGGCGGAGGAGGAGCTCCGCCGAGCGATCGAGGCCTTCGGGCCGGAGAAGAAGCTCGGCTTCCCCAATACGGCCTATTACCTCCCCTTGATCCTGGCCCTCACCGGGCTGGAGGTCAAGACCCTGAGCGATGCCCAGAAGGCCCTCGAGCATGCTAAGTCCCTCCTCCCCCCACCGCCGGAGGAGCGGCTCTGGCTCCCCTACCTCGGGAATGCCCTGGATGCGGGGATCGCCACCCTGATCGCGGAGGAGCTGATCGAGGCCCTCAAATACCTGAACGGCCAGGAGCCGCAGCCACCCTGGCTCGGGTTCACCGACGATTCCATTCTTAGAACCCAGGGGATCAAGCTCGTCGACGGCCGGATGCCGGGGTTCGCCGCCTGCGTCGGGGCCTTGCCCACCAATGAGGAGGCGGTCGAGCTGGCCCGCTCACTCCAGGAGCGAAATATCCTGGTCTTCATGGCCTCGAACACCAACGGCCGCTCGATGGCCGAGCAATTATATGAAGAGGGCGTGGAGATGAATTGGGATACCTTCCTCGTCCCCTATGGGAAGGACACGAGTGCCGCGGTCCATGCCCTCAACTTCGCCGCAAGGGCGGCGATGACCTTCGGTGGGATCAAGCCTGGGGACCTGGAGGCCGCACGGAAGATCTTATTGTATAACAAAGAGAGGGTCCATGCCTTCGTCTTGGCCCTGGGGGCTGATCTTGACCCCAAAGAGGACGGCGGCCAGCTCCTCACCGATGAGAAATATGCCACAGCCGCGGGGGCGATCAACTTCGGCTTCCCTGTCCTGAGCGATGTCCCCATCCCCCAAATCCTCCCCAGGGGGATCTGCACCTACGAGCATGTCGTCTCCGGGATCCCCTTGAATAAGATCGTGTCCAAGGCCGTGGAGGTCCGGGGCCTGAAGCTCAAGGTGAGCAAGATCCCCATCCCCGTCCCCTATGGCGCGGGGTTCGAAGGCGAACGGGTCCGGAAGGAGAACCTCTATGTCGAGTTCGGGGGGAAATACTCCACGGCCTTCGAGCTCTTGCGGGCCCGGCCGCTTGCAGAGGTCGAGGACGGGAAGATCGAGCTCGTCGGCCCGGACATCGATCAAGCCAAGGAGGGCGAGGCCATGCCCCTAGGCGTGATCGTCGATGTGGCCGGGCGGAACTTGAAGGTGGACTTCGAGCCGGTCCTGGAGCGGCGGATCCACCACTTCATTAGCTGTATCAATGGGGTGATGCACATCGGTCAGAGGGACATCCCCTGGGTGAGGATCAGCAAGGAGGCCTTCCAGAAGGGCTTCCGCCTGCGCCACTACGGCGAGGTCCTGGTCGCGAAGTTCAAGGAGGACTTCGGTGCGATCGTCGATAAGGTCCAGGTGAAGATCGTCACCGATCAAGCGGAGGTGGAGCGGCTGCTGAAGGAGGCCCGGGAGATCTACCGCCAGCGGGACGAGCGGGTCATGGGCCTGAAGGACGAGAATGTCGATACATTCTATTCATGCATCCTCTGCCAGTCCTATGCCCCGAATCATGTCTGCATCGTCACTCCGCAGAGGTTGGGCCTCTGCGGGGCCTATACCTGGCTCGACTGCGGCGCGAGCTACGAGATGGACCCCCACGGCCCGAACAAGCCGGTGAAGAAGGGCGAGACCCTCGACCCAGTCCGGGGAATCTTCTCCGGGGTCAATGAGTATGTCGCCCAGGCCTCCAATGGGAACCTAGAGAAAGTAAGTATGTATTCTATCATGACCGACCCCCAGACGAGCTGCGTGGTGGGCGATACGGAGCTGGTCATCGATGGGATCCCCACGCCCATAGGGGAATTCATCGACCATCACCGCGGGGGCGAGCGCTATCGCGAGTCAAGGGCTTTGACCTTGCGCGAAGGTCGAGCCCACCTGGAGCCGCTCGTGGCTCTCCAGCGCTTCGAGGCCCCTGAGGAGCTGGTTCGCTTGGAGACGAAGTCCGGGAGCCAATTGATCCTCACGAAAGACCATGAAGTGGCGGTCGATCGGCTCGATGGCCTCCGCTGGGTTCGAGCGGATCAAATCCAGCCGGGCGAGCGTCTGATCGCGCTCAAGCATCTCCGTCTCCCAGGTGAGCTCCCTGACCTTGGGGGCCTTCTGCCCGAGGGCTTCCGACCTCGGCGGCCAAGGCCTCGGTCCCTGAGCCCAGAGCTCTTCTACCTTTTGGGCTTGATTGCTAGCGACGGCTGTATTACCCCACGCGGCCGTTATGAGCGCATCATCAGCTTCGTCAACACTGACGAAGAGCTAGTCCAAGAGTTTCTGGAGATATATGGGCAGCTCTTCCCTGGCTACTATCTCTCTAAGAAGGTCAAATCTGCCACCCCTGCGAGACTGCGGGGGCGGACGATCAAGCCGACCAAGCCCTGCTTCCAGCTCTCTGGCAATAACTCGATCCTGGGCCTGCTAGCGGAGCGATTCGGCCTGCGCATCGGTCGCCAGGGACACTGGGAGCTGGGGCGGCTGGTAAGCCTGCCGGAAGAGTATATCGCGGCTTTCTTAGCCGGGGTCTTTGACGGCGACGGCAGTGTCCGCCTCCACCAATATAGAGGGAAGTGGGATGTTCCCGAGGGGTATATATGCATCTCCGACGAGCGGGCTGCGCGCCATCTTGGGCTCCTGTTGCGCCGGTTAGGCATCGTGGGCTATCTAGAGAGGTCTGGCTCGACTTGGAAGATCATGATGTATGGGGCGAATCTGCGAAGGTTCGCGGAGCTCATCCCTGTTAAGCACCCTGAGAAGCGGGCCGTCCTGACCGCCATCCGGCAGATGCCTGGCAACGGCCGGCTCGATAAGACCCAAGAGGAAGTGCTGCCGCACTATGTGGGCCGGGCCTTAGCTCAGCTCCCTGCCAGCCGTATGGTCCTCAGCCCGAGCACGCTTTACTATTACCGCTCGGGTCGCTCGAGGCCCGTAGCGACCAATGTGCAGAAAGTCTTGGAGGCTGCTCCCGAGGCCGAGCCGCTGCGGGCGGCACTGGGGGCGGACTTCTTCTTGGACACTGTGACCGCCGTGGAGATTGTGAACAATGCCGGGAGAGCTCGCTATGAGTATGTCTACAACGTAACCCTTGCGGACATCCATTGCTTCTTCGCCAATAATATCCTGGTCAAGAACTGCGGCTGCTTCGAGTGCATCGTGGCCGTCCTCCCCGAGACGAATGGGGTGATGATCGTGAACCGGGAATACATGGGAATGACCCCGATCGGGATGACC